>JACDES010000015.1 GCA_013816265.1 Parachlamydiaceae bacterium
TCGTAAGTCACCCCATATTACTAATATTGGGTGACTTACGATCGCTCAACCGCGGGAGCTTTCACGCGCAAAAAAATTAACAAGCTACCCGAACGTGGTATATACGTACCTCAATTTTAATTCAAATTGTTGCTTTAGTTAATTTATTGTTAAGATTATGTAAATAAAGATATAGATATTGACGGAATAAATTATTTCTTATAATAATATTGTTAAAAATTAATATGTGATATAATTAATTTAGAGAATGAGAGTATTTCTTAATTTTTAAATTTGGTACTGAGAGAATTGCGGATTCTAAATAATAACGAAATCTGCAAAAAACCTATTAGATTGAACTCTAATACAACAGTACCATTTCAATAAAAGGGGATATATTTATGGCAGATTCAAATATTCAAAATAATTCTCAACCTCTTTTACCGGGTTTAGGAATTCCACCGACACAAAGTCAAAGTGTTGAAATTCTTAAAAAAGAATTAGAGGATTTAGAAAAATCATATTTAGCGCAAAGTATGGCTTCGATTACGGCTTTAACACCAGCGTTAAATATGCCCGTATTACCTCCTTATAATAGTAATGGAGATAATTCACTAACTACTGTTGTTGCCGCAATGGGAACAAATGGTGGTAAAGAATTAATGGGATTATTCTTAATGAGTCAACAATTGACAGATAATTCTATCAACAAAGATATATTAGATGGTTGGAGTGAAAATATTCGTGAAATTGCTGAACAAGTTCGAATGATTCTTGCTTCTCCTGTCTACAGACAACAAGAAGAGCTTCGCCTTAAAGGAGATCCTTTGCTTGGAGCTGTCTCAGGTGTGCAATCTGCAGCTTCTGCAAATTCAACTTCGTCATATCCAGTTCCAACTAACACAGCAAATACCGCTGCTCTCTTGCTTTATGTTGACAATTTACAAACATTCGAAAGAGTGCCACCCACTGGCAATGTCGTCGACACAACTTCTCCTTCAGATCCTACTAAAATTCTCACAATTCCACTCATGGGTGCTTTTATAGCTGGTGGCGCTATCGCACTTGCTAGTATGGAAGCCTCTGTTGCTGTTTCTGGTATTAGCAGTAATCCTTTTCAAGGTGCAGCTGAATTTATAAATCGTTTACAACCTATATTTCCACAATTTATTCAAAATGTCATTCCGACCATCAATTTACTTGTCATGCCTTTAGTTTATTTTACTTCATGGGATGCCTCTATAGGCAATCTAAGAAATAAAGAAGGTAAAAGTCAGCAAAATATGGCACAAAATTTTGCAAAACAGGTCATCAAGATGGTGAGCGATCCTACCTTTATTTTATTAACGATTGTTAACAATGCCGACAAGATGCAAAAGTATACTCCTGAACAACAAAAATATTTAGCTGCAATTGTAAAACTTTCCCTTGCTACCGTTGCACTCAGCTTGTTGTATGCTCTTGAAGTAGGTAAAGCCGTTGGAAATAAATTTTGGGGAATGGAGCCTGAAGAATTCAGGGGTATGTTGTTAGGTAAAATTCCAATGCCTGATCCAACAAAAGGAAAATTAACAGAGGCTGAAATTTTAAAAATTACTTTGTTGAAGATGATCAAGGAACAATTGGAAATATTACCATCAAAAGAAAAAGCCGCTACATTGGAAGCTACATTTGAATATTTAACCTCTACTCATGATATTGATGACATGACCGATCCAACAAAAGTATTTGATGAAGTATTCAATAGTAATGCATTTAATTCAAATGCAACGGGATTGGCTTCAAATCCAATATAAATACCTGGAGAGGCTTTTAACGGAAGTTTTCTATACAAATGAAAAGCGAAAGGGGGCTTTCGCACTCCAAAGTAAACGTCAAATCTAGACATATTTTGATTTAATAAATATTGACCTTGTCCAACTGCGGAGCAGTTAAATATAGGTAGCCAGGGGTTGCGCAGCCCTGAAAGGGCAAGCTACCCCTGGATAGCATAACAAGAAGATCGAACTGCGGATGCAGTTCAATAATTGAGTGATGGACTAACGCAATTATTGAACTGCATCCGCAGTTCGATTTTTCTATATCATAACCAGGGGTTGCTTTGCCCTTTCAGGGCTGCATTACCCCTGGCTACCTAAATTATACTGCATCCGCAGTGATTAAAGTCCTCTTTTGCTTTGATCATAGACAGGTTTAAGTATTTTCCACTTTCTTTGTTTTGGGAATTTCTGGTGTTTCTAATATCGCCTGAGTAAGAATGCACATGTCTAGGTGATCCTGACAAGACATTAGTTCCCTGCAAGAATGCATGGAAAGTTGTCCACATCCAATATCAACTGTAGGCATCCCTAAAAGGGAAGAATGCATAGGTCCTATTGTTGTTCCACAGGGAATATCGTTGCGGGATACAAAATTTTGCAATGGAATCCCAAATTCTTTTGTCAGTACTTTTAAAGGTATCGAAGTATTTCCATCTGTTGCATATCGGAATTGAGCGTTATGTTTTAAAACAACGCCCTTACCCATTTGAATTTGGTGTTGAGGATCGTGTCTTTCCATATAATTTGGGTGCTGTGCATGGGATAAATCAATTGAAAGACAAAAGGATTGATTTAATAAACGGAAATAATCCTCTCTACCTTTATTCGATGCGAGTAAAATTCTTTCTAATATTTGAGAAATAAAGGGGGATGATACCCCCTGATATGTATTTGAGCCTATTTCTTCATTATCCCAACAAACAATCATTTTTATATCATTTTCATGGGAAGAAGTATTATGTACCATCGAATGAAGTGAAGCATGTAAGCTTGCAATATTGTCTAAACCATGTGCTGCGATCATTTGTTGGTTGAATCCCATTAACCGTGCTTCTTCTAAAGGAAATAGAAAAAGATCGGAGCTCAAAAGTTGTTTAAACTCGATTTTTTGGCGGAGTAAAGTTTCGATATATGAAGAAGAAGGGGGAAGCGATTCGTTCAAGGCTGCTAAAACATTTAAATGCTCTTGTTTATTGAGGGTTAATCCTTTCTCATTCACTTCGCGATCAAGGTGCACAGCTAATTGAGGAATTGTTAATGGGGCATCTTCCAGGCGTACAAGAGTAGATTCAATGTTACCTTGGGAATTCACAAAAGTGACACGACCCGCTAATCCAAGGTCTCTATTCAACCAAGAATTGAGAAGAGGAGACCCGTAGATTTCTGTGCTTAAAAGGATCATATTTTGTTTGCGTATTTCTGGCTGTGGTTTAATCTTGAAGCCTGGACTATCGGAATGAGAAGCTAATATTCTGACTCGTTCAGGAGTTGATTTAGGTAATATAAAAGCGCAAAGGGATGAATCATTCCGCGTGACAAAATAACGATTTCCTGGAGTGAGATTCCATGATTGATCTTCTTTAAGCTCTCTGAAACCTTTATTTTTTAAAATTTTAACAGCAGCAGCTGTGGCATGCCAAGAAGTTGGGCATTGATTTAGGAATGAAAGAAAGTCTTGGATAATTGGGTTTGACTTCATATGATTTTATGACCTTTATTTGATATAATTCACGCGATCTATAACTTGGATTTGGACTGTTCTTGGTATAAATCTCGTAAATAGATGGCCCATTGTGAAAAGGACATTGATAAATCTTTCAGTAAGTTTTTATCTTTTCGTTGGTTTAAATAATGAGAGTAGGTTTTATCATAATAGGTTAAAAGCAGATCAAATGCACTTGCTTTATCATTATTAATAAAAAGATTAATGATTTTATTTGTTAATTGAATGCCCAGCTTCCGTTCAATACGCGTTGTGGATTGGACCAATTCATCTATAGGAGCATTACCATAGATGGATATTAAATGCTGTATTCTCAATTCTTTATTAATATCTATATGGATAAATTTTGCTTGCGCCATTGAGTCAAAGAGGGCTGTGGGTATTCTGCATTTACCGATCATTCTACTTTCGTCTTCGATCCATATAGGTTTTGATAGGTCTAGTTGTTTAAGTGTATGGGCTAATTTGTTTTCAAATTGTTCTTGAGACATTTGGGGTGGAAGACCAAGTAAGCCGAAAGCACTGCCTCGATGTCCTGCGATGGCTTCTAAATCGATGACCTGTTCTCCGAGATGATTTAGTTGTTCGAGGATGGATGTTTTGCCGCTTCCTGTAAAACCACCCAGAATAAAAAGTTGTGGGATTGAGGTATTTTCGAGGGATTTTAGAACATCGCGTCTGAATGATTTATATCCGCCTTGAAGTGTGGAGGTATTAAAACCGATACTTTCTAGTAATCGAGCAACAAATCCACTTCGCATTCCACCTCTCCAGCATAGAATATTAGCTTCTTTGTTATGAATATGTTGTTTAGCTGAGTTTACCAAATCAAATAGTTTTGGGCCGACAATTTTAAGTCCCAGATCGATGGCAATTTCGCGACTTTCTTGTTTATAGGCTGTACCGATTATTGAGCGCTCTTGATCGTCAAAAAGGGGAAGGGAAATAGATCCTGGGATATGTCCCTGATTGAATTCAGCAGGGCTGCGAACGTCAAATATAGGGGATTGGCTTTTGAGGAAAGAGTCTAAAGGAAGAGAATTTGGCATTATTAACTCAGGTTAGTAGTGAGTGATTAAAATGCTTGTTAGGGGGAAAAAGAGAAGGGAGTAAAAATAAAAAAATCGCGTAGGGGGGCTTTAAGACCACCCCTAGGCGACTAAATCTTAACAATAGTTTAGATTAGAATTGGCGACCCAAGTCCAAGCTGACAGCAAAAGAGTGCCATTGAACATGTGTTTTTACTTTTGTGTCACTACCGAAGAATTCATTAGAAGAATCTCTTCCGCATTCTCTGTGACGACGAGTAGAACCCCAATCTTGTACTTTCACGCTCATACCAACTGTCCAGCAGTGGCAGAATGCGTAATCAGCACCAACATTGAATACCCAACCGTGAGCATGACGAGCTGTGTTATCGAATTCACCGAAGTTATCGAAACCAGCAAATTCACGTCTCTTCGTCTTGTTACGTGCCCAGTGGTATTCCAATTCTGCCCAAAGGCTCCAGCAATCGTTGCATGGGTTGTAAACAAAGTCTACCCCAATGAACGGACCGTACCAACGAGAAATGAAATGTTCGTTACAGCATCCACCACGATCACAGTTATCATTTTCTGCGAATAAGAAGCTGCTAGAATTATCAAAACCACGTCTATTGCGTCTTTCAACACGTAGACTTTGTTCATTGAAGCCGTAACCAATAACAGGCGCTACTTCCATTGTGCAATCGCAGAAATAGAAAGGATATCCAACAGCTGCGCTTAAATCGACAACAAATTTGCCATCAACTGTATCTGCGCTACGGAAACCAACTCCAATTTCATCAACGCTTCCGAATTCTGCGCTGAAATCGCTTTCGTTAAAGAAAAGGTTTGTTTTTTCTTTGAAATCACCATCTAAGATCCAACCACCGCTGGCAGATCCACGAACGTATAGATTGCAGCCAACGTTGGCTCTTCCATGTACGCCGATTTGGAAAATATCAATATCTTCGAATTTTGTGTGTGATCTAAATAATGGATCACAAGCAGGAGCTTGTACAGTCCAGCTTATATTGTCACGACGATATCCAGCTTCGAAATCTACTTCAGTACCTGCATCAGCATTAGCATAAGAAACAGATCCGACTAATAACGTCATTAAGAAGGTTATCCACTTTTGCATATTAATTCCTTGTTAACGTTTTACCTAAAAAATTCTAATACTTGGTGATATACCAAGCACGCTTGTTTTCAAGCGACAGTCATAGTGATTAGCTTTGATTCATTATTAAGTCTAATCACAAACCTGCTTTATTCACCTTTAAACCTCTTAGAGTCGTTAGCTTCAGATATTTCGTATTCTAAGCACTAACCTAAAAGGACTAATAACAAAATTGCAAGAACTGTGTGACCTGTAAACAAAACTTTGCTTAATTCGTGGTCACTATCATTTATCTTTTAATTATCTGTCAAAGGTTTTTTTTCGCGATTTATTAATATTGTTCTAAGGTGCTTTCTGTCAGCTATTTATGTGTTTATTAAAAAATTGATTCTAGTGTGTTAAAATGACTAAAATTGTGTTTAAAAAATTGTGAAATCAAATTTGATTTATAGAAATGGCTTCTAGCATAGTTTTGAATAGGAATTATTTTATTTAAAAAAATAACAAACATTACTTTCTTTTAAAAATTTATAACATTCCTAAAAATTAGTTGATACTTTTTTCTTTTCTAATTGTTTACTAAAAAATGCTTATTTTCAATCGTTTTATAATGTAAGTTCTTGAAAATAAACATCAATAATAGTGATGGACAAGTTCGGTTTTTTTTATGATTTAGAATGAAGACATCTTGCAAATTTAATTATGCAAGATGTCTATGAAGATTATTTTGATTCAACAGATACAGGTGTTGGTTCAGAAGGAGTTAATACTTTAAGTCCCCCCATATAGGGTTGTAAGACAGTTGGAATGCGTATTGAACCATCAGCTTGCTGATTGTTTTCTAAAATTGCTACCATAAGTCGTGATGTTGCTAGACCTGATCCATTAAGTGTATGGACGAATTCTAGTTTTGAATCATTTTTTCTTCTGAAACGTATATTAGATCGTCTTGACTGATAATCAGTGCAATTTGATACAGAAGAGACTTCATAGTATCTATTTTGTCCAGGTAGCCAAACTTCGATGTCAATAGTCCTTGCAGATGCAAAAGACATATCACCGGTTACAAGTAGCGCATTACGATAATGCAAATCTAATCCAACTAAAATTTCTTCTGCACTTGCCATCATCTCATTAAACATCTGATCACTATCTTCGGGCTTAGTAAAGCAGAACATTTCAACTTTATTGAATTGATGCATCCGGATCAATCCTCGCTCTTGGGAACCTGCTGCTCCGGCTTCACGCCTAAAGCAGGGAGTATAAGCGACATATTTGAGTGATAGTTCTTCTTCACTCAAAATTTCATCCATATGCAATCCATTCAAAGAAACTTCAGCTGTTGGGATTAAATACAAATGATAGTCTTCGTCATTAATTTTAAACTGTTGATTGTCAAACTTAGGGAGTTGACCTACGGCAAACATTGTCTCTCTCCTGACTAATACAGGAGGGATCCATTGCATGAAACCGTTTTTGATATGAATGCTTATCATGTAGTTGATCAGAGCCCATTCGAGTCTTGCTCCAAGATTTCGGTAAACTGGCCATCCCGCACCTGCAATTTTAGCCCCTCTTTTAAAATCAAATAGATTTAGTGTTTCGTTAAGTTCCACATGATTTTTAAATGGAAATGAAAATGTAGGTTTTTGTTTAAACTCTTTAATAACGACATTGTCTTTTGGGTCGCTGGAAATTTTTATATCATCCATGGGTAGGTTTGGAAGGCTCGCAAGGAGTTGTGTAAATTCTTCTTCCATTGCTTTTGTCTGATGATCGAGAGCATGGATTTCATCTGCAAATGTGGCTACTTCTTGCATCATGGTGCTTGCGTCTTCGCTTTTACGCTTCATTTCACCAATTTTTTGAGAGATATCGTTACGTTTGGCTTTGAGTTGTTCCACGCGGGTTTTTGATTCACGTATTTGATTATCTAATTTGCAAAGATGTGAGAGATTTATACTCGGATCTTTCGTCTGCAATTTTGTTTGTATTCCTGTGGGATCCTTACGGATTAAACGAATGTCTAACATAATTTAAATCCTCTATAAAATTGGTCGAGTTTTTTGATATCTTTTTCCAAAATTATAAAAAAGGTCTCGCTTAAAAGATAGTAAAATATACCGCACGCGGGAGCTTTCACGCTTAAAAAAACGTCAATCATATATGCACATATAAACACAAGACGTGAGGAATGGTCCTCTCTTAGTGTCTTTGTGTCTTTGTGTCTTTGTGTTTAATTCTCACGCACTTAACTTATAATGAGTGTAAAAATTCAACACAAAGACACAAAGACACGAAGACACTAAGAGAGGATCTCTCCTCGCGTCATTGTGTTTAATTCTCACGCACTTAACTTATAATGAGTGTTAAAATTCAACACAAAGACACGAAGACACAAAGAAGGAAGCTCTCTCTTTATATCTTACTGTCTTAGTATCTTAGTGTTTAAATGTATTAAGTTCTTTTTAACTAGCATCTGAATTTTCTCTTTTTGTATGCTATGTATCGCAATAAAAAGAGTCATTCGATTTTTGGAGGTCCTTGTGCGTCTTAAGAAGATTGTTCTTGTCGGTTTTAAATCTTTTGCTGAAAAAACTGTATTAAACTTTGATGCAGGGATCACTTGTATTGTTGGACCAAATGGTTGTGGTAAATCCAATATTGCTGATGCCTTCCGTTGGGTTTTAGGCGAACAATCTCCGAAGTCCTTGCGCGGCAATAAGATGCCCGACTTTATATTTGCAGGGTCAAATAATCGGAAACCATTGAATCTCGCAGAAGTCTCGTTGACTTTGACAGATATACATGGAGCCCTCCCAATTGACTATGAAGAAGTTACATTGACACGTCGTTTACACCGTAACGGAGAATCTGAATATCTCTTAAATGGAAATATAGTGCGTTTAAAGGATCTCCAAAGCCTATTCCTTGATTCTGGTGTAGGCCGAAATGCATTTTCGATATTCGAACAAGGTAAAATTGATCAAGTAATCAACTTTAGCCCAGTTGAGAGACGGTATATTTTTGAAGAGGCCGCAGGAATACTCCGATTTTTACAACGCAAACGTGAAGCCTTGAAAAGATTGGAACAGGCCGACCTTAATTTTTCTCGCGTTCATGACATCCATCATGAAGTGGAACAGCAAATTACAGTATTAAAAGATCAGGCAGAAAAAGCGAAACGTTTCAAAGAAAATAAAGAACAGCTCGAACAATTAGAAAAAGCTAGTTATGTTCTTCGTTGGAATCATTTAGAAAGCAAATGGGTCGATGGGGATCAACGCCTTGAAAAACAACAAAAAAACATTACTGAATTACATCAATCAATTTCTAATTTGCAACATCGAAATGGCGAAATGAAAGCTCTTATGCAGCAGGAAGAGAAAAATCTTCGGTCCAAAAATGAAGAGCTATTTAAAATTCGAAGCGAAAAAGAAATTCATGCTAGAGACCATTTGTCGAATGAACAAAGGTTGCAAGAAACAGAACAAAAAGAAAAGAAACTCAAACGGGAATTAGAAGAACTTAAGCTATCTCAACTCACGCGTCAAAAGACTCTTGTTGATATTCAAGTTAAGCAAAAGAAAACAGAATCCGAATATCTTGAAGCTGACAACAAATTAACTAGTCAAAGAGATAAAGTAAAACTAAAGGAAAAAGAGGTTTCCGAGCTACGTGGGGATTTGCAAACGAAGCAACAGCAACATTTGAAACAACTCCAAATCGAAAGTCAATTGGCAAGCGAGCATAAGCAAAGCGAAACACGTCTAGAGAATCTTGTGGAAAGAAAAAAACATTTAGAGAATCGTAAGGATCAATCCCTTGAAGATGTAAAACACCTCTCTCAAATGGTTCAGGAAAAGAAGCTGCAGCTAGGTCAAATTTCATCTTTAGTAGATACACACAAAGAACGTCTTGAAGATTATGAAGACAAATTAAAATCATTTGGTAAAGAGTTAGAAAGTAAGCAACAAGAAATCGATGATCTCCAAAGAAAGACTTTTGAACAACGAGCTCGTCAAAAGGTATTACTTCGTTTACGAGATGATCATGAAGGATTTTCATCCGGTAGTAAAAAACTTTTGCAAGAATCGGATGATCCAAATAGTGTTTTGAGCAAAAAAATCAGACCTTTGTATGAATTTTTCACTCCGGTTCCTGAAGAAGCTACAGCCTTAGCCGTAGTGTTGCGCAATTATGCTCAAACGCTTGTGGTTGACACCGAGGAAGATCTGAAGCTCGTTTTAGATTTTGCACGAAAGAAAAAAATTCAAGATTACTCCTTACTTTGTGTTGAATTAGTTTCGAAGTTAGCAGCCATGAATAAAACTAACTCAAAAGGTTATTTTACAAAGATTAAATCAAATCCAGTTGCTCAGCATTTGTTGGGGAATGTTGTCGAATCTGATGATTTTAATGATGTTTTTACACTATTGCAGAAATCTGTTTCTTGTGAAATTTGGAATAATGGGGATGTTTATATCGATCAAAAAGGGGTTTTCTTTCAAGTCAAAGCAAATGAAAATCACGTCTTTTTGCGTGAATCAGAATTAAAAGGGCTAGAAGAAGAATTACTTCAGAAAGAAGATCAAATGCATGCCCTTAGCAAGAAGCTGCAATCCATTCAGGACCAAAAATCAAAGGTTCAAATGGAACGCACAGAACTTGATAAAATGTTAAGACGCGATGAGATGAAACTAGTTGAAATCAATTTCGGTTATCAGCGCTGTATGACAGATCTGGATAAAATTAAGGCTGAACAAGTGCAAATTGAAAAAGATTTGTTGGTTTTAAACCAACAGATTGAACAGTTGCAACAATTAGTAAAACAGCTTCAAGACAAGTATTATATCGTTAAGCAAGATCTTAGCAAATTTCAGGAAGAAATTTTATTTTTAAATCAAGAGTTAGAAAAGCAAATGAGCCTCTTGCGAACGCAGCTGCAAGACCAAAAGGAAAAAGGAGATTTGTTTCAGCAGCTTTCAGAAGAAAGGCAGAAACTTGTACATCAACTTAATGTGTTAGAAATTAAAGAACAAGAATACCATAAGCAAGAGCAGCATTTTTTAAACGAGCTTGCAGATATTGAAGAACTTCAATCAAAGATAAAAGAAAGAGGACCTCAATTTCATCAATCGATGGAATTTATTGAAATGCGTCTTAAGCAGGCTAGCGAAGCTTGTTTAACTCTTGAAAAGAAAATTGAAATTCAAAAAACATCAATCGAACAAATTGAAAAAGACATTTTAAAACAACAAGAACTGCAAAGAAAATGTGAGGCGGAAGGGAATCAATATACTCTACAAGTAGCCCAAAATCGATCTTCAGCACAATCACTTGAACATGAATTACAAGAGCGCTATCAGTTAACAATTGATGAAGCCAAAAAAGTATCAGTCCTTGATAAGACTCTAGAACAAGCTGAAAAACAGATACGTTCTTTGAGGCAGTCGATACAAGCTGCTGGTGACATCAACATGGCTTCTATTGATGACTTAGATAAACATGAAACGCGCTTTACATTCTTAAAACAGCAATTGGAAGACATGTCGATGTCGAAGCAAGAATTGCTAGAGATTATTTCTCAAGTTGATGGAGAGAGTCGAAAGTTATTCAAGCAAACTTTTGATGCGATACGTGAGAATTTCAGAAAGAATTACCAAATTTTATTTAATGGTGGAGAGGCCGATCTTCAATTTACTGAAACGGATAATATTTTAGAGGCTGGGATTGAAATTATCGCAAAACCACCGGGCAAGCAGATGCGTTCTATTAGTTTGCTTTCTGGGGGTGAGAAGTGTTTAACGGCGGTTGCGTTATTATTTGCTATTTTTCAAGTTAAACCTTCACCATTCTGTATTTTGGATGAGATCGATGCGCCGTTGGATGATACGAACGTGGAACGCTTTACAAATATGATTAAGCATTTTATCAATCGTTGTCAATTTTTGATAATAACGCACAATAAGCGGACGATGGCAATAGGGGATGTATTATTTGGCGTATCGATGGAAGAAAAAGGGGTTTCCAAATTGCTTTCATTGGATTTTGCACACACCGAAGCACCTGAAGCTAGTTTGATTTGAAGGTGGACCTTTTCTAACCCAATTTAACTCATCTATAGCACGGATGATGCCTAGAGTACCTCCACAATGAAAGCGAAGAGGACTTTCGCACTCCAAACCCTCTGCGTGGCTGTTAAATTAGTTTTCTGAATGATCGCAAAGCGTTTGGAGTGCGAAAGTCCTCTTTCGCTTTCATTGTGGAATTCTCCTCATTATAAATAAAAATTCTTGAAAATATGTTTACTAAATTGTGATCTTTAGATATTTCTATACCCCTAATTCAATAAGGAGATCATATGACAGCAATTACCGGTAGAGGGGCTTGTGGTGTTTTTGCTAGAGAAGCATCTCTTATTCGTTCACAAATTTCTGATAAGAAGACTATTACTTTTGGATTGTTAAGAAGAAAGATTTCTACCATAGGTAATAAATTTACTTTGGCATCACCTGTACAAAACAATCCAATTTCCTCAGGTATACAATCTACTACACAGTACTTCAAGCCATTTGCCTTGAATAGAAAAAACATAAGAAATTTAACATCGGAAGCAGATAGGGAAAAGCAAAAAGACGGTGTTGCTGTTGAAAAACAACAAACAAATACTAATAATAATCCAAATAAAATAATGGATTATCTTAAAACATTAGCTTCTATTGTTTTTGTGGTAGGTGCTAGTGCTGGAGTTTTGCATATGGCAAAAGATATGGAATACCTTCCTAGATCATCACAGTTGATTATTAATCATGCAACACTGAGTCGTATTGGAAGAGAAGAATTAGAAACAATCGGCAAAATTCTAGATATTCCCATTATTATTTTTAATGACGGTCAAATGGTTCGAGAATATGAAGCAAAATGTTTTGAAGCAGCCCTTAAAGCATGTGAAGAAAATCGATGGGATATTATTGAATCGAATAAAGAACTTTTTGAAAAACTTCTAAACGAAAAAGGGGAATCTTTATTATTAGCTGCAATTTCGAAAGGAAAAGGTAACGCTCCTTGCGTAGAAGGTTTTTTAAAGCGCAATATTCTTGTAAATAGTCGTGATAAGACTGGAAGAAATGCTCTCCATTTGGCTGCAATACATAATAGGGATGACCTGATCAAGTTAATATCGGATTGCATTCCATATATCGATACCGATCCCAATGGGTTAACAGCAATTCAATATGCAGTGAAATTCAAAAGACTCGAAGCATTAACAGTTTTACATTCAATTGAACGATCAAATAGTACATCTCTCAATAATCTATGCGTTCTTTCTATTGAAAGTGATAGTAAAGAATGTTTTGAATTTCTATTTTCAAAATTTTCACTCACTCAAATAGAGCATTTTTTTTCTACGAAGCTTGATAATGGAAACAATCTTTTACACCATGCTTTAATAAAGAAAAGCGATTCAATTTTTTCAGGTTTGGTTTTAGACCATTATCAGAATGTGAAATCTCTTATTAATCAACCAAATCAAGAGGGGCAAACTCCACTCCATTTTGCGTGCATCAGAGAAAACGAGCCTATGATTAGATTACTATTTGGAGTAGGTGGGGATATTAATGCAAAAGATCATGAGGGAAAAACTTGTATGCATTTGGCTGCAATAACTGCAAGTACAAGCACCATTAGATTATTGTATGATATGGGGTGCGATTTATTAATCCATGATAAAAACGGAAAAACACCAGAATTTTATGTAACAGAAAAACGAAAAGATGCCACTGGCCCTATGATCGACAAAACTAGGAATTGCCTTGCGACTATCCTTAAACTTCAAGGAATGCAAGAAAAAAAATTATCTGCCCCTCCAAATTTTGTGGAAGATCCCCCAGAAAATCTCGTCTTTGAAGGAGGCGGCCCAAAAGGAATTGTATATTTAGGGGCTTTAAAGGAGTTAGAATCAAGAAACCTTTTGAGAGAGCTTAAGAGAGTTGCCGGTACATCAGCAGGGGCGATAACGGCCGGATTGTTAGCAACAGGGCATACTTTAGAAGAAATCACAGAATTACTAAAAGAAAAGGATTTATCAAGTTTTCTTGATGTTATTGATCCCAAGGATAAGCCTTTATTAGAAGGTGCATCGAAAGGAATGTTTGAGCTAGCAAAAGTGAGTTGGATTAGATTTTGGGGAAAGGGAAAAGCAATTATAGCTCCAATTAAACAAGGTAAAATTTTAGTTGATAGATTTGTTAATTTAGAAGGTCTTTGTCGGGGAGAGGAATTTCGCAAATGGATTGAATCGAGAATAAAAGAAAAAACAGGAAAAGACTTTTGTACATTTGGAGAACTGGAAGAACTAATCAGAAAAGATAAGAAATTTAAAGAGATATGTGTATTTGCAGTTCAGCTTAAGGGTTCTTCTCCGGCCGAAATTATTCGCTTAGGTACCGGAGATCCAAAGTGTAAAGATGTCATTATTTCTGATGCAATTCGTGCATCAATGTCAATTCCAGGTGTATTTGAAGCCCAAATGATGCATTACAAGACCAACGGTCATCGCACGATATCCCCAGAAGAAGGGTATTTTATTGATGCAGGTCTTGTTAATAATTTTCCTATCAATGCCTATGATCAACCAAAAGGAAAGGACAGCTGGGCTGTTGTCACGAATCGAAAAACATTGGGATTGAGTATCGCACCTCCAGGTAAGCAACCATCAGATAGCGATTTTGCTGAGTTAACAAAACCGGATATTCACCGTTTAATTGCTGCATATCATTATCTTGAAAAAAGTTTGATTTGGAATCAATCATACAACAAAGATCGTGTAATTGAAATCCCTGCAGAAGGAATAGGTCTTCTTGATTTTCAACTTACAAAAGATCAAAAAGCCAAACTTATAGCATCGGGAAAAAATACTGTAGGCAAAGCCATTCCTGAGGACCCCAAAGTTTAAAGCCAGAAAAACAATGATTAGGATAATAAATTAATGGCTTTAATTCCAAAATTTACACAGTAATTTCTTATATCATTGCAGTACATTTGGATCCTGAGCTTGAAGCGATCAGAGCTATTTTATGTCAGAATTTCAGGTTTATAAGACAGAGTGCATTTCCTCTGTGGAAAAATTACAATTTTGCAAATGACCATTAATGCATAATACCTCATTTTATAGTGGTTAAAATCACCCCGCTCAGATACACTCTTTCTAATACCACCTTTTATCTTGGAATAGCATTTAAATCCTTCAGTTTTAACTGCTTTTTCAGAGACCCCATCATTAACATTTTTTTGAGGTTACTATGATTATTGGAATACCAAAAGAAATTAAAAATCATGAATATCGAGTTGGTGCTACCCCCAGTATGGTGCGTGCTTTAGTTGATGCGGGACACCAAGTATTAGTCCAATCACAAGCAGGTACAAAAATAGGATTCAGCGATGAAATGTTTAAGGCTGCTGGAGCAAAAATAGTCCAAACTGCAAAAGAAATCTATGATGTTGCCGAAATGGTTATCAAAGTTAAAGAACCTCAAGATAGCGAATTTCCATTACTCAAAAAAGGGCAGATCCTCTTTTGCTATCTACACCTCGCACCAGATCCAATTCAAACTGAACAATTGATCAAAAGTAAAGTCGTTGCGATCGCTTACGAAACTGTAACCGATACTCAAGGAAGATTGCCGCTTCTTATCCCGATGAGTGAAATGGCTGGAAGAATCGCTATTCAAGTAGGAGCAACATGTTTGCAACTTAATATGGGTGGAAAAGGTGTTCTTCTTGGTGGAGTTCCAGGTGTTGCTCCTGCACGCGTTGTTGTAATAGGTGGTGGTATTGTCGGGACTGAATCTGCTCGCATGGCTCTCGGATTAGGTGCAGATGTTATCATTATCGATAAAGACTTGAATCGGTTACGTGCATTAGATGCGCAATTTGGTCCACGTTTAAAAACCCTTTATTCTTCCCCATTAACAATTGAAGAAGCAATATCCCGTGCAGATTTAGTGATCGGCGCAGTACTAATCCCTGGAAAAACAGCACCTAAATTGATCACGCGTCAAATGATTAAAAAAATGACTCCCGGTTCTGTAATTGTTGATGTGGCAATTGATCAAGGTGGTTGCACTGAAACATCTAAACCAACAACCCACGCGGATCCGATTTATATCGTTGATGATGTGATCCATTATTGTGTGACAAATATGCCTGGTGCATGCGCACGCACATCGACTCAAGCGTTAACGAATGCGACAATGGATTATGCCTTAACGATAGCGAATAAAGGATGGAGACAAGCCTTACTCAATAATGTAGGTTTACGAAACGGTTTAAATGTCTGTTATGGACAAGTGACGAATGAGTCTGTTGCACACGATTTAGGCTATAATTATGTCCCACCAGAAATGCTTTTGCATGAAGCATTAGTTTAAATGAATTAGGTTCATACCGAATATATGACTCGTTATTTAATTGGAATAGATTTAGGAACTACAAACAGCGCTGTTTCGTATGTTGACACGTCTAAAAAACCTTTATCTATACAATTATTTTCAATTCCACAATTTGTTTCAAGTGGTAGGGTAGACTCACTTTTTACACTTCCTTCATTTTGTTATCTAGTTTCTAAGGAAGAATGGCCTCCGGGTTCGTTACGATTACCTTGGAAAGAAGAAACAAATACTTTTGTTGGACAATTTGCAAAAAATCACGGCTCTCGCGTACCCACACGCCTTGTACAGTCGGCGAAAAGCTGGTTATGTAATGTGGCAGCTAATCGAATGGATCGTATATTACCCATAGACGCTGCCGATATAGCATCACGTTTAAGCCCAGTAGAAGCAACGGCTAAATATCTTCTCCATCTTAAAGATGCATGGAATACCACCTTCGCAAAAGGTGATGTTTCGTCTGAATTTGAAGAACAAGATATTATTCTTACAGTCCCTGCATCATTTGATGAAGTGGCCCGTACGCTTACAGTTCAAGCTGCGCGATTAGCTGGTTTGAATCACTTAACTTTACTAGAAGAGCCTCAAGCAGCTTTTTACAGCTGGATTGCACAACATGAAGACAATTGGCAAAAACAGCTAAAGCCTAATGAGAGTATTTTAGTCTGCGATGTCGGTGGGGGAACAACAGACTTCAGTCTTATTGAAGTTCAAGAGAAAGATGGTTCTCTAACATTTCAGCGAATGGCTGTAGGAGATCATTTGTTGCTTGGTGGCGATAACATGGATGCCATGCTTGCCCATTATCTAGAGCAGCGATTGGTAAATGAAGGGCATCCTCCTCTTGATTCCACTCAATGGCATCAATTGCGAGCTGAAGCCCGTTCAGCAAAGGAATCTTTGTTAGAACCCACAAAGGTTCAATCGGATAACTATACGATTGTTTTGCAAGGATCGGGTTCATCAGTCATAAAAAGCAGTATGACACTTACAGTTGAAAGAGCTGAAATTGAAAAGCTATTATTAGATGGTTTTTTTGGGGTATATGATCTTGAAAATGCATTGAAGTTAAATAAAAGTCGTGGATTTAGGACCTTAGGATTGCCCTATGAAGACGATCCTTCGATCACAAAACAAATGGCACACTTTCTTGCTCAAGCACAATATCTTGCAAAAGGAGTCGATTACATATTATTTAATGGTGGTACATTAAAACCCGAGCCATTTCAAAAAGCTATTATACAATCACTTACAAGCTGGTTTCCATTTAAAAAAGTATCTGCACTGACCTCTACAAGTTTAGATTTAGCTGTTGCCCGTGGAGCTGCCTATTACGGTAAAGTGCGCCGTGGATTTGGTGTGACTATTGGGGGAGGAATTCCTAGAACATACTATTTGGAAATTGGTGTAAAAGATAAATCTGAAACAATCACATATAAAGCATTGACGTTATTATCCAGAGGAGCTGAAGAAGGAGCCACTTTTGAACCGGATCAAATTTATCTTTTAACTCCTAATACTCCTGTTTCCTTTAATTTGCTTAACTCACATGTTCGTTTAGATGATAAACAAGGCGACTTGGTAGCGATCGATGAATTAGAAATGCAAAGACTTCCCCCCATCCATACGATATTACGGTTCGGTCGTAAGTTAACGACGCAAGAATTACAAGAAAAAATTCCTGTGAGACTAGGGATGCGTTTAACTGCCATTGGAACTGTTGAAATTTGGCTCCATTCTGTCAAGACCGAACACAAATGGAATTTAGAATTTCAATTACGTACAGAAGGGGGGCAAGACAGTAATTTATCAACCCCAACGCAAAGAAAAGATGAAACTTTTGATACAGAATACTTAAAAGAAGCCCAGAGTTTGATTGATGATTTATTCAAAGGGTCCTCTTCAATTGCCGTCTCTAGTAGTATCGAAAAACTAGAAGAACGATTGGGAATGGAAAGACGTGAGTGGTCTTCTAGTGTATTACGAGGCCTTTGGGAACCACTTCTCAAAAATGGTTCTAAACGTAAAGCGTCAAACGAACTTGAAGTCCGATGGTGGAATCTTGCAGGTTTCTTGTTGCGGCCTGGGTTTGGTTATCCGTTGGATGATTTTCGAATTAAGGAATTGTGGAAAATCATACTTAGCGAGCTAAAGCAAGTCAAAACGCAAGAATGTCAAATTCAGCAATGGATTTGTTTTAGACGTATTGCCGGTGGTTTGAATAAAGGTCAGCAAATGCAGATTGCAAGTGAAATTGTATCCACGCTTTTCAGCAGTAAATCAGGAAGAATAGAAATAAAAAATAAAAGCGAATTGTATAGCTATTCAGAAAAAATTCGCGCTCTTGCCTCTTTTGAGAGGTTAGATATACCCATGAAAATCCGGTTAGGGGAAGCAATTCTTGCGCGGATTCTTAGGAAGGAAGGGGCGAGTTGTGATTACTGGGCGTTGGGAAGAATTGGTGCACGACATTTGGCCTACGGTTCTATTGGACAGGTCATTCCACGCGATGTTTGTATGAAATGGGTTGAAAAGATATTACAGGCTGAAGGATTGGATCAGGATTTAACTCTTTTTGTATTGGGACAATTAAGTCGTAAAACAGAACACCGAGAATTAAACTTAACCGATGATCTGATCAGTAAAGTTGTTGATAAAGATATTCAAGGGGAAATCAAAAATATCATTTTTGATACGCGTCCGTTAACACAAAATGAACAAGAAAAAATATTTGGTGACCGCTTACCTGCGGGTCTTCTAATAGAATCTTAAAGTAAAGAGTCATAATGGTAAAATTGCCTTCTAAATTAAAAATCTATCAGGAAGATGCAAACCGGGCTATTGCAAAAGGCTTAGTTAAAGACATCGAGTTTTCCGGTGCGACTTATCAAATTCTTGTTATAGATAGTAAAACAAAAAAAGATTGTTGGGTTTTTCTTCAATTGGAAGGCAAAGGACAAATCAAGGATGTTTTTTGTTCTTGCGAAGAAACAAATGAATGGGAAGAGACTACGCCTTGTAAACATATGGCAGCGGCATATTTAAGTATATTCGACTCTCATTCCCTCCCATTGCATCAACGATTTATCCGTTCTTTGTGGAACCAAATCTGTCAAATTTATGAAGAGCGAGTAGGCGATGATCCATCTACTTTAACGACCATAGATGTTGGTTCATATGTTTACAGATCAGCGACGGGTAAAGATTTATTCACCATAAAAGGTAGAACCCCTACAGGTATTCAGCAAGTAGAAAATTTATTACACAATAAGAATAAAGAAACTGAAGAGACTTCACTAAAATTTTCCAATCTTTCCCAAGATGAAATTACGAAATGGAAAGAGGGCAGACCAAGTCCTCAACTTAGTTATCAATTGTCATATTGGTGCGATCTAGCAAAGTGGTTGATGCGTCTTCAAGAAGATGGAACCAAGTATGAAATCGAATTTACTTATTCAAAAAAAGATGTTCCTAATTGGATGCAGATAAATTTCACAGATGTTGAAATTAAATTTTATATCCCTGAAAGCAAATTGCCGCTTATTATACCATCTTTAGCTACAGTTAAAAGTCCATTAATAATTCAATATGCAGATCATCAAGATATAGCATGTATTTCATATGTACCCGAAGAAGGGCGGCTTTATGTAGAAGCAGAAAAGCAAACAACTTATAAGAAAGGGAAAATAAAATTCGATCATTCACAAGAGCGTGCAATTTCTATTGATGGATGGACATATATTCCTAAACAAGGATTTTTTGCTGAAGAGCCCCATATTTTATTGCAATCGCCCTATTTAGAGGGTGAAGATCTTTCGGATGCTTTGTCGGAATATGGTCGAATGATTGCAAAATTTTTAACTGACTGTGAAGTCCATTTAGATCCCATTTTACCTTCCTACAAACTATGGCTTGATTCTGAATGGGATTTACATATTCATTATTACCTGTTTGAACCAAATGATCTATCCAAGGGGCATTCAGCTTTATTAGGGGATTGGGTCTATTTGGATGATGATGGATTTTATCATCTAAAAGAAAAGCGTTTTGAAACTATTGAAACTGTAATTCCTGCTTATCAAATCTCAGATTTCGTAACGCAACATCGTGCTTGGCTTAATAACCAAGAAAATTTTCAAGTGCACATTAGAAGTCTTGAGTATCAATTGAGTTATAATGTCTCCAACACGAGTAGATTAACCTTTACAAGAACGATTGCAAAGGTAAAAGAGGATGCAAAACCACAAGATTTTGGGGCATGGGTCTACTTAGAAGATTACGGATTTTATCCAAAATCGATGAGTTCGTACGGACTATTAGTAAAACCTGGCCTTTCATTGAGCGCTGAACAAGTGCCATTATTCATCAAAATGAATCGCGACGAACTTTCGTTAATTCCTGGTTTTTTTAGTGCAGTTTGTCCAATTATCAAAATGGGGTTGAAGGTAGAACTCACTCCTCAAAATACAATAAAAGTTCAACCTAAATACGATGTCGTACAGGGACATCGTGATAAACCTCTTAAATTATATGATGATTTTGTTTTTGTTGAAGGAGAGGGTTTTCACGAACTTCCGATTGAACTGCGATTACCTGAAAAATTTCGACATGCCGTTGAATTGGAAGGAGGAGAACGTGATGTATTTCTCCTCACTGAATTGGATGAAATACGCAAATATATAATTGAACTTGATCCACGGTTAGCTAAACCAAAAGAACGAAGCCTTCAAGCTGGACTTATAGAACATGTGAAAGAAAAAGGGCGTGGTTGGTATAAGTTTACGTTTTTTTATAAAACAGAAAAAGGATTAATACCTGTCATTGATATTTGGGAAGGGATTAAGAAAAAGCAATCGTTCATTATTTTTGGAGCAGGATTAATTGCTCTACAAGACAAACGATACGATTGGGTACGTCACCTGAAAAAGGATCGTGTTGATAAGGCGGAAGGTTCTTTGTTACTGACAGCTTTGGAGTTTATGCGGCTGAACGCATTTGATTCTATTGACTTGCTAGAAAGTGTTCCATTTGAATCACCAACTCGTGAGCTATTGGATGAACTTACTCAACTCAGAACGCCTGAAGAGCCCGATATGGGAGGTTTGCTAAGTCATTTAAGACCCTATCAAGAGATCGGAGTCCGTTGGCTTTGGTTCTTATATCATCAGCAGCTATCAGGACTTTTGTGTGATGATATGGGCCTTGGTAAAACGCATCAGGCCATGGCATTATTGAGTAGCATACGTAATTTATACCACTCGTATGCTGAAGGAGTTCAAAGGCATTTTCTTGTTGTATGCCCTACCTCTGTTATTTATCATTGGCAAGAAAAATTAGAGCAATTTCTCCCGAGTTTAAAGGTTCACACGTTCTATGGCGCCGATCGGACTTTGGATTCATTTCAAGAGAACTACGACGTATTATTGACATCTTATGGAATTTTGAGAAATGAACAGGCGGTGTTATCGAAAATTCCTTTTGAAGTTGCTATTTTTGATGAAATTCAAATTGCTAAAAATCAATCCAGCCGTGTCTATAGTGCATTAACAAAAATAAATGCTCAGATGAAACTTGGTTTAACGGGAACCCCAATAGAAAATTATTTAAGGGAACTTAAATCATTGTTTGATATCGTATTGCCTTCATATATGCCTGGAGAATCTGAATATCGTGAGTTTTTTACTAGGCCAATAGAAAAGGATCATAATCATCATCGAAAAGATGTTTTGAATCGATTGATTAAGCCTTTTATTTTGAGACGTAAAAAAGAAGATGTTTTAACGGATCTACCGGAAAAGATAGAAGAAATTTCTCATTGCGATTTGTTAGCATATCAACGCCAACTATATGCAGATGTCCTACAGCAACGGCGTCGGCATTTATTTAGTGAAATGGAAGAAAATTCCGGTAATATACCATATATGCATATATTTGCGTTACTATCTAGTCTTAAGCAGATTTGCGATCATCCAGCTGTTTATTTAAAAAAACCACAAGATTATAAACAATATACATCGGGCAAGTGGGAATTATTTTTAGAACTACTTAACGAAGCGCGTGAGAGTAACCAGAAGGTCGTTGTCTTTTCGCAATATTTGGGAATGTTGGACATTATTCAAAGTCATTTAGAAGAGAATAATATTGGATATGCTGCCATTCGAGGTGCTACACAAAATCGAAAAGAAGAGATACAACGATTTAATCGAGACCCTTCCTGTGAGGTCTTTGTTGGTTCGTTACAAGCGGCTGGCTTAGGTGTTGATCTTACCGCAGGATCTGTTGTGATCCATTACGATCGTTGGTGGAATGCTGCAAGAGAAAACCAGGCGACGGATCGTGTGCATCGTATAGGACAGACGCGAGGGGTGCAAGTTTTCAAGTTAATTACAAAAAATACGTTTGAAGAGAAAATTGATTTGATGATTAGACGTAAAGGTCAATTAATGGAAGATGTCATTGGAATTGACGATCATAAAGTTCTTAAGAAATTTTCTCGTGAAGAGTTGATGGATTTGTTGAATTTTTCTGAAGCAGAGGAGACGCATCAGTCAATTGCGGATATCGAGATGGGGTTAGAATAATATTATTAAATGCCCCCTCACGTGCCCGTGCCCGTGCTTTTTTATTCACAAGTAGCTAAAGTGCAAATAATGGTAGTTTAAAAATATGAGTAAGTACTTTAATTGAACTCAACGCAGAGACGGGGAGACGGGGAGACGCAGAGAGGTTAGATTAAATTAGTTAAATAAGTTAAATATAATCCTAACGACTCTTCGTTAGCTCGAAGAGCTTCTGTTCAAAGCCCAATGCTGTCAAAGTAAGTGAAAAAAATTGGCGAATAGCCTTTTTCCTTTCCCACCCTTTACCAATATTCCTTAAGAAAAGTTCCTTGCGTTAGGCCTGAAGGGCCGGCATGAAATAGCCCAGGTCGAAGCAAAGCGGAGGCCTGGGTGTAAATAAAATAATAATCGAGTCCTGAAAGGACGGCATAATCATGTACGTATCAATGTGCCGTCCCTACAGGACTCAATGCATTGTTTGTACTGTCCCAGGCCTCCGCTTTGCTGCGACCTGGGCTATTTCATGCCGGCCCTTCAGGCCTAACACAAAGAACTTTTCTTAAGTGAATGTGGGTAAAGGAGTGGGAAAGGAAAAAGGCTATTCGCCAATTTTTTTCTCTTATTTTGACAGCATTGGGCTATGAACCAATGCTGTCAAAATAAAAAGAGGCCGTAGCAAAAAAGGAAAGCGAAAGAGGGCTTTCGCACTTCCAACGCTACGCGTGGCCTTGAAAATAGCTTTCTGAATTAATCGCGAAGCGTTTGGAGTGCGAAAGCGCTCTTTCGCTTTCCTTGGTAATAATACGCTTGTACGAGCACGGAATCAAAAAACCCTTATTATCTTCTATTCCTCATCATCAACAAAATCATCTACATAGTTATCATCATCAAGATCATCTACTTCCGCTTCATGCTCATCTGGAGCTTGATGATTGTACAAAGATTGCTTTGGTGGCTTTTCTGCAGTTTCAGGCGGTTTTTCTCTTCTATCACGACCTTTCAAGTGGAAAACAATAGGGACACCTGTAAATTGATAGACATCTCTGAATTGATTATAGAGATATTTTTTGTAGGTATCTAACATCAAGTTCGGATAATTAACAAAGAATATAAATACCGGTGGTTGAACAGCAACTTGAGCCATGTAATAAATGCGCAAACGTTTTCCACCTAACATTGGAGGATGATTTCTTTGCATTGCATTTACGAGGAACTTATTAAGTTGGTGTGTCGTGATTCTTTGTAGAGATTGTTGATAGACTTCTTGAATTGACTTAAAGATGTCTTCGACATTACGGCCGGTTTTAGCAGAAATAAATAACTTTGGACAATGTTTTAAAAAGGGAACTTGTTCTTCGATATCTTTAAGGTAATGTTCCATTCGAATGGATTTCACAAGATCCCATTTATTGAAAAGAATAATACATCCTTTTCCAGCTTCTTCGATCATATTGGCAATTTTTTTCTCTTGCGCAGTCATTCCTTCTTGAGCATCCAGCATCAGTAAGCATAAATCCGATCTTTCAATCGCTCTTTGAGTTCTTATAGCTGCAAATTTATCTACAACCTCGCTCTCAGCTCTTTTACGACGAATACCTGCTGTATCAATAAGTGTATACAATTTCTCATCATGCGTAAATGAAATGTCAATGCTATCGCGTGTTGTTCCAGGGATTGGACTGACGATACATCTTTCTTCGTCTAATAAATAATTGATTAAGGATGATTTTCCAACGTTTGGTCTTCCAACAATTGCTACTTTTACTGTTTCATCAGCTTTTATATCATCTTGCCCTTCTTTGGGAAATCCGTCGAAGGCAGCTTCAAGAAGTTCTGCAATATGCCATCCTTGAGTAGCTGAGACTGGAATGACGTTGGTGATTCCTAAAGAATAGAATTGATGCATCAGATTAGTGTGAGAAATATCATCAATTTTATTTACAGCGAGACATACCGGTTTCTTCGTTCTGAGCAGGATTCTCGAAACTTCTTTATCTAAATCGGTAATACCGATTTGACCATCGACGACTTGAATGAGGGTATCGGCTTCCTCGATGGCAATTTCAGCTTGGCGTTTGATTTCTTCATTAAATAGTGCTTTTGAACGAGCATTAATACCACCTGTATCCACTATTTCAAAACGTAAACCAAATATTTCACCTTCAGCATAAAGACGGTCCCTTGTGATACCTTCTGCTTCATCTACAATTGCAATTCTTTGCTTACAAATGCGATTAAATAAAGCGGATTTTCCGACATTGGGCCTCCCCACGATCGCAAGTTTGGGAAGTTGAGTCATAATTCTATCCTTTATATGTTAACTAAATCAGCGTAGCAAAATTTGCTAAGAATTAGTTTAGCAACTTTAGCAGATTTCAACATTGAGCATGTGCCGATTTGGGAATTATAACAATTTTAAATAAGTTTGGAATAAAAATACACTCTTTTTAATTTATTTTTTGAGATTAAATTCTAATATGAATTATAATATAGCATGTGTTTAAATATTTCAGATAATAATATAATATGCCTCATTTACCTCAAAACGATGATATTTCATTAACATATTTCAAGAAAGACTTTGAAAAGTATTCATGGAAGTCTTTATCCCATGATGCTGCAGCAGGGTTGTCTGTAGCAATGTTAACATTACCTCAGGCGATGGCTTATGCCTTAGTGGCAGGATTGCCTATTTCTTGTGGATTGTTCGCTGCTATTTTTTCTTCAATCATTGTTGCCATATTTGGTTCATCACGCCATTTAATCGTTGGACCGAGTAATGCTATTGCAATTTTGGTTCAAGCGGGTATTTCAGGTGTGCTTTTTACTTATTTTCGCGATGTAACCGGTCCAGAAAAAAGCACGTTGATTTTACAAATTTTGACGCAGTTATTGCTATTAGTTGCTGCTATCCAGATTCTGGCTGCCTTTTTTAAATTAGGCAGGCTTACACACTTTGTCAGTCATAGTGTCGTTGTAGGTTATATGTCAGGAGTTGCGTTAGCATTAATTATCAATCAGCTTTTTATTCTATTGGGAATGGATGTCCCCTCAACAGTGACTTCGTTATTTGAAAGAGGGATTTATATTTTTGGTCATTTGGATACGATGCACTGGCCAACAGCTACAATTGGAATTGGTTGTTTTGTTGTATTAGTTTTTTTGAAAAGGATAAGTCGTAAAATTCCTGCTGGAGCTATCATGCTGGCAATTGTTGCGATTTGTGCCTATTTAATCGATCACTCTCTATCATATTTAGCTTTGAAAGAAGCTTTTCAAATTGATATCTCTTGGATTGGAAAAATTGTACAAGATATATCTACAGTTGGGGATACCAGGGGAAATGATCTTATTCCTCAGTTGAGTTTACCCTATTTTAATCCTGGGATTATGAATGGCTTGCTCCCGGTAGCCTTTGCGATTGCTTTGTTGAGTGTGATGGAAACTGCTTCGACAGCAAAATCTATTGGAGCTAATTCTGGACAGCATTTGTCTATAAATCAAGAAATTTTTGGACTTGGATTAGGCAATCTATTTTCTTCATTGATTGGAGCAATGCCGATGTCTGGGAGTCCATCTAGGAGTTCATTAAATTACGAAAACGGTGCAAGAACACGTCTTGCGGCAGTATTTAATTCGATTTCTGTAGCGCTTATTTTACTTGCATTTGGATTTTTGGTAAAACGTATTCCTGTTGCCTCTTTTGCGGCATTATTGATTGTTTCATCGGCAAGTGTCGTGAATTTTAAGCAGGTGTCAATATGTTTGAAAGCCACCCGTTCTGATGCGTTTGTATTTATATTAACTTTATTATCCTGTATTTTCTTTAGTTTGGATATGGCTTTCTACATTGGCGTTGTGATGTCCATCACACTGTATTTAAAAAAGTCTGCTGTTCCCCAATTAGTAGAATTCACGGTGGATGAAGGGGGAAATTTACATAGCATTGATCATCATAATCTTCATGAACCACGTAAAATACGTTTTATTAAAGTTGAAGGGGAACTCTTTTTTGGAGCAGCTGATTTATTTCAGACGGCTTTGAAGGCGATAGCTGAAGATGATACTACTACACGAGTGATCATTCTTCAACTGAAGAATGCCCGTGATATTGATGCAACAGCGTGTTTGGCTTTTCAACAACTTTACAATTATTTGCGTAGTTCTGGCCGTTATCTAATTGGTTGTGGGTTAACACATCAAATTTGGGATGTTTTAAGTGATTCCGGAATGATCGAATTGATTGGAAAAGAAAATTTATTTATTTTTGATGAAAGGCACCCTTATCTTTCTGTTCAAAGGGCTTTTAGTAAAGCTCACGAACTATTGAAACAAGATGCTATTGTTTCAAATAATTATAAAGAAGAGGTAAATATCATTCCTTCAATTTCTACGATTACTTCCAAGCCTCCTATTGACTCTGCAGTCCAAAATTCAAGTTCATAGACTCAAGCGATATTCTCTCCAAAGGTAAGCATCAAATCTAGACACGTTGACAAAAATGACGCTTCATAACAAAGCGAAAGAGGACTTTCGCACTCCAAACGCTACGCGTAGACTTAAAATAACTTTTCTTAATGAATCGCGAAGCGTTTGGAGTGCGAAAGTCCTCTTTCGCTTTGTTATGAAGCGTCATATTTATTTAATCAATATGTCTAGATTTGATGCTTACCTCCTAAGGGTTTCGCCTTTAATATTGCATCTAATTCCAAGTTGCCAGTTTACTTAGATATTTCAAGTACCTCAATTTATAATAAGAATTTATTTGACCTATAAGTTTTCATTTTTCTATAGTATTGCTAATTTTTAATTACAGATCACTCCTAAACTATTCTACGTTATTTCTGCACTAACAACCAAAACTCAGGTAAAAAAGGAAACAAATGGATGTAACCTCAGTAAAAACATTTTTTGAAACGCGTTTTTTTTCAACAAAAAGTTTTTTGAATACCAGACTATGGGAACCATTGACGAACGAACAAAAAATCGTTGTTAAAGTTGTTTCAGCCATTTTTTCTCTATTAGTTATTGCTTATACTGCAAACCGTTTGTGGACACGCAAATGTACCAAAATAGATCAATCTACCCAAACAGATGCCGAAGTAGACACTAAATTATCACAGAATGATAGTCTTCCCTCCGTTATTAATGTTTCAGCTCTGAATGAAAATAATCAATCTGTTAGGGAAATCCAGTTAGAAACAAATGGAAATCATGATGTTAATCGCAAAGAAGAGATAGATAAAAACCGCGCATCAGTAGATTTGAATAAAGAAACTGAAGAAGATGATAATGTTTCTGATGAAGGTGAAGGAGATTTATTTAAAACACCAATCAAAAAGCGTTTTCAAACTGATGAGGATAATGATAATAATCATTCGGGTTTAAAAACAAGCGGTGGAGCATCGAGCTCAAAAAAAGAAACAACTCCCCAGAGTACTTTAAGATTAAATATTCCTAGTTCAACGAAATCTAAGCTTGATTCAAGTCAATCTGCAACTAAATCTGCGAACTTATTTAAGCAACTAGTTGGCGACAATATAGAGTTTTCAGCTTTCAGATCTGCATTTTCAAGTGGTAAGAAGCAAACAAATTTTTCATCTTCCAAAATTACGCCTTTGAAAATGCCTGATTTATCGCCAATTCAATCAAAATCTCCAGAACCTATCAAACAGGATGAAAATCTCCTATGTACAACTCAAAAACAAAATGAAGTCCACTTAGATAAGGGAAATGCAAGCGGGGGTAAATCATTTCAGGTTGGATATG
This sequence comes from Parachlamydiaceae bacterium, assembly GCA_013816265.1. Taxonomy (GTDB): domain Bacteria; phylum Chlamydiota; class Chlamydiia; order Chlamydiales; family Parachlamydiaceae; genus JACDES01. Next base: position 28,448 of record JACDES010000015.1, read on the forward strand.
GTACATATGCAAATGATGAAAAAATTTATGAAGGAGATTTTGTTGATTTTTGTCTTGAAGGGATCGGAAGGGTAACAAACAGGAAAACACAATTAGTATTAGAAGGTGAGTTTAAAAAAGGGCGAATGGTTAAATGCACTTCAATAATACTAAACTCTGATATATATAAAAAACATACTACATTTGGACAAATATTCCAGGGTGAGATTATCAGTGAAGATAAACCAGTTATTGAAGATAGCAGTACTTTTACATGTAAATATACCACTAAAGACGGTCAAGAATGGGTGGGTAAGATTGAAAATGGTAAGTTTAATGGAAGAGGAAAAGCAACATGGGATGGAACTTTAGAATCGAATTTTTACATTACTGCCTACGGTACTTTTATTGACAACTTTTTCTGCGATGATAATGGTTTAAAAATCTTCTTGAAAAATGATGAGTTATACAAAACATGTACTGGAAACTTCGTGAAAAATAAGTTAGAAGGACAAGGTGATGTTATATTTGCCAATGGTAATCAGTTTTCTGGTGAGTTTAAAAAAGGAAAATTAGAAGGAAATGGTATAAAGACAATCTTAAATTCTAAAGGCGAAACGACTCAAATTGAAGGAAATTTTGTGGCCGGAAAATTGAATGGAATTGGAAAAAAAACATTTCCGAGTGGTCGCTTTCAAGAAGGGTATTTTGAAAATGGAAAATTTGTCAAATCCCTGAAATTAAAACCAGATCCATTAAAAATAGATCCTATAGCGGAAGAATCAGAATCTGATTTGTCAATTTAACTAGAAGTATCTATAAGATCAAAACAGAATTTATATAATTTTATTTTTAATTATTTAACTAATTAATTATTAAAAATGAATTGACCAATAAATTTCCATTCTCTTATCCTATTCATAACAAATTATAAATTTACACTAAAATTTATAAAAAACCAGATTGGTATTTTTATAGAGAAAAGATAAGGGAGAGCTTGGTAATGGATCTTAATTCAATAAAGTTATTTTTTGAAAGTAATTATAAAATAGCTAAAGATTATATAAGCAAAGATCTTTGGGCGCCCTTAACCCTTCAACAAAAAATGGTTGCAAAGGCTGTTGCAGGTGTTTTTTCTGTATTAACTTTAGGGTACATCGCAAAACGTTTATGGTCTCGCAAGGTCGTTAGAGTTGACAATAACGGTTACGGTTACGGTGAGTCTAAAAAGCCTGTCAAAATAACTGTAATTCCGGATGTTAGCGATGCATCAAAAAATGGAGAAAACCTATTAGGTCAAACTTCAGAGTCTCAAAGAGAATCGAAGGAACCAAGTTCAGCCACGAATGATTCAAACCAATTACAGTTTACTGAAGATAATGTCGTTGTTGATTTAAGCAATTCGTCTTCTACTAACGGTGAAGCTACAAATGGTGTTAAAAATTCTGAAACTGAACAAAGTGCAAGTGAAGTAGTTGATGAAAATCCTGAGGCTAACCACCATGATGATGAAGTTAACCACAGTGATGATGAAAATAATGGTGAAACTTTAATAATTAAATCGCCAGCTAAACCAAGCCGAAAACCTAGTGAAGCAGGTCAAAATGACAACACAAACTCCGTTAATGATGGTGAAACATTAATTAATATTAAACCTACTGAAGTTAGTTCTGCCGAAACAAATCAAGAGACAAGTCCAGCTGAGCAAAATGATACTGCTGTAGATAAAGCTGTGACTAGCGGTAAAAAAGTTGTCGAAACGATAATACCTAAAACTCCTGTAAAAGTTCCACAGGAACAAATAGCAAAGGAAAGTGAGGGTGATCAACAACCTGTTTCTACTGAAACGGCTGATGCCTCAGAGGCTGCTGACGAGCCGGCTGCAGTAGAAACGACAGATCCAAAAACTCCTGTTAAACCTGCCACTGCAACTCCAAAAGTTCTTACTAAATTGATAGCGAAATCTAATCACAAACCACCAGAAGTTGTTAGTCAGGCTGAAGCACCACCAAAATCACCCTTTAAAAGTGCTTTTTTTAAGTGTAAATTTGTTGGAGAGCTTATTCTAGAAGCAAAATTCGATGGCAAAGGTAATTTACATGTTAGACAACATCCATTAACTGGAACTGGAAAAGTAATCTTTAGTGATAGCGCGTATTCCTCTGGTACATTTGTTGATGGTGGTTTAGAAGGAGACAAATGTGAGAAGTCTGTAGATGGCACTGTGCGTAGTGGAACTTTTGGGAATAATGAATTGGTAGATGGAACTAAACAATATCCAGACGGAGAGCTTCATGCAGGTTCATTCGATGAGAATGAACGGCTTGTTGGAATAGGTTTAATTGAAACTGTGAATGCAAATTTTGAGGGTAATTTTGTTGATTATCATCTTCAAGGAGCAGGTAAAGTAACAAATCATTCTACAGGTCTCAAGTTTGAAGGAACTTTTGAAAAAGGCATTATGATTAAGTGTACAAAAGTAACTGTAGGTGGGGTGGAATTTGAGGGTGACTTTGTAAATGAAGATGCTGATGTCGATTTTATCAACAGTACCTCCCTATCTTATAAGTATATTGCAAATGATGATGCTTTTGTTGGTGAGATAAAGAATGGTGTTTTCAACGGAAAAGGTAAAGGTACTTGGGAAAATGATGATGGTTTTGTCATTACAGCTACAGGGCAATTTAAAGATAATCTATATTGTGAAAAGGTTGGAAAAGCCGTGTGGATGAAAGATGGTGTAATTGATCAAACACATGAAGGTTGTTTTGTCAATAATTTGTTAGAGGGGAATAAATGCAGCATTAAGTTCGCAAACGGCGATGATTTTACAGGTACTTTTAAAGCTGGTAAATTACACGGAGAAGGTAAAAAATCTCTAGCAGTTGGTCAAACAATTGCACAGGGTAATTTTGTTAATGGTACCTTTGTAATTGCGATTGAAGAGATAAAACCTAAACCTTCAAGTTTACAAACAATGAAAAGTCCTGGTATATCTTCTCGTACAAGAGCTAGAACTAAAACTGTGAAAAAAGGTACTTAATTCACTATCATAAAAAATTATTTATTCAAAACACTTTGTAGAGCGACATTCTTCTACAGGGTGTTTTTTTTTGATCAAATTTATGGAACAGGATCCCATTTCATTTGATGCTTTCTGCTAGCATCCCAGGTTTTTCGATAAATCCAAAGATCGTTATTCTCTCGCATTAGACGATCACACCCCAACAAATAACCTCGAAAAAAACCGTATTTACGCATCGCATCCAGGGTGTATTGTGAACTACTTGGGATGAAGTGACTTCGAGGTCCATCTGCAGGAGAAATGACTTCTTGATGAAAGCGGATTGCTCTTTCACCAAAACGAGTCATAAAGGTTGATGATTTAGGTGAAGGGCAGGTTGGCGTAATTTTGACTGTAAGAGTCGCATCTTTACCCCACGGTACCTCGGCACTAATCGCGCAAGTAAGCAAGAATGATAGTATTAAAAATCGATTCAATTTTTTCATTATTCCTATTTTCTGCATTAATCTCTATTAATGAGAGGTAGCCATTTTCCACTCTTTTTGTCTTCGTGTCTTTGTATTTAATCCTCATGCAACTATACTTAAGTGAATTTAGAAAATTCAACACAAAGACACAGAGACACAAAGGCACGAAGAGGACCCTCTTAATAGTTTTGTGTTTAATTCTCACCTAACTAATATAAACGAGTTTAGAAAATTCAACTCTTAAGACTTTAAGGAGGGTCCTCTCTTCGTGTCTTTGTGTCTTTGTGTTTAATTATCACCCAACTTATACACAATGAGTTTAGAAAATTCAACACAAAGACACAAAGACACGAAGAGAGGACGATCAACATTAAAAAGCAGTTTCAAACATTAGCACAGGAAACATTTTACATTTAACTAATGCCTCAGAGATAACACCTTCATACAAACGTGTGTTATATTCTTCAGCTTCGATACCTGCCCCATTGATCCCGCCCAGGTACCATCCGGCTTCTAAACTTGTGGTAATAAGTCCTGCCGCAAAGTAACCGCGATGAAAAAACTGATAAGCTGCTGCAGTGAAAAGGGCATTGATCACAAATGAAGTAACAGCTGATTTTTTTTGACCGAGATAATAATAACCTGCTCCTGGTAGTATTGCATTCAATTGGCGGGCTTTAGATGGCGATTTTGCTCCTGCATAATAGCGATCAAAGCTTAACTGAAAATTCTCTTGTAAGGGATGAGAGCATATTTCTTCTTGAGCATCAGCAATATTCCCCTCCTTTAGGTGTAAAAAAAGGGTTAGGTCTCTAGCAGTTTCAGGGGAACATTTTTCAATCACTTCAAATAAACTGTCAGCTTTGTCTTTTTGATCCGTTTGCTGATAACAATCTTGCAAGATAATAAGGAGATTGTTAAAAGCAGGAAAAGCTGGATTTGCATAAGCTAATTCGCTTTCTTCAAATGTATTGATGGCATCTTGATATTTAAGTCCTAGGTAATAGGATAGAATGATGTTGTAATCGAGTTGCAATCGACGTTCTATCGAATCCGAAGGAATTAGAATGATGGCTCTTTTATAGCATGTGATCGCACGATATAGATCCAATTCTTTAGCAAAGGCGTCTCCAAGAATAAGTTCTTTTGCCCAATCTTGTCGTGATTCTTCTTCGGTTAAGGGAGAAAAAGCGGAAGGTAATTCTTTAATTTGATAAGGAGGGGGCGTATAGACAATAATCGGTTCCATATTACGATGTGTGGGCTGGCAGCCTGAAAATGCTGCAATCAGCCCCACCATGATTATGACTTTCAAAAGTCTTACGACCTTTTGTTGGGTCCTAATCATCATTTAATATCACAACCTATTTCGTCAGGATCAACTGGTTTAATATTAAAGAAATCTAAAGCTTCGTCAATTTCGTAGTTCCAGCTTCTGCTAAATTTCTCTTTTTCACGATAAATATCTTGCTGACGTTTAGTTAAATATTCAATTTCATCATCGGTATCGACTATTAATGGTCTGATAAAGATCATTAAATTACGTTTGTCGTCTTGATTACCAATTTGTTTATTTGCAGCACCAATCAGTGGTATTCCTCCGAGGCATGGAACACGCGATACTGTGCGTGTTCTTGTATCTTGGATCATACCACTTATGATTACAAAGAAACCATTTGGAACATGTGCTTTTGTTAATGTTCGGTTTTTGCTAAGTACGGGTACTAAGTTGACGTCGACGTTTGATGTATTAGCCGGTGTCGTATTGGCAGCCCCAGTACCATTTGTAATTTCTTGGATGATATCTAAAGTAATCACATCATTAGATCCAATTAGCGGGGTAACACGTAATGTTGTACCTACATCTAAGAATTGGAAGTTATTCGTAATAACACTTCCTTGGTCGTTAGCAATAGATTGCGTTTTATAGCGGTTTGTAGAACCAACAAAAATTTCTGCTGTATGGTTATCTTCAGTGATAATTTTCGGATTCATGACAATATTTGATTTTGTATCGTCATGTATTGCTGTTACAAGAGCTCCTATGGAATTAAATCGTGTTCCATCTTTTGTCAAGTGTCTGCCGATAATTCCCATGCTAAATCCGCCACTTCGAGCAAGTCCAGATGGGTCGGGTGGAGTCACTAGAGGGGTGTTTAGGCCAACAGAATCAAGTCCTCTATTGAGTGGACTTCCTGAGCCGGCTAAAAATGCTTCTGCTCCTGCTGTACCACCGCCACCAAATCGTGAACCCCAATCAACTCCATAACGCAAGGAGTCAGCAATTGTAGCATCCAAAACTAACACTTCAATAAATACTTGGCGTAATGGAAGATCTATTTCCTCTATCAATTCACGAACGCGATCAAGAGCTGCCGCTATACCTGTGAAAATTAAGGAGTTCGTAGATTCAATCCATTGTATGCTATCAATTGCAGAAATCAAATCGATGTTTGTTGTTCCTGCCGATTGTAAGCTGTCAGCAATTCTTCGTAGTGCAAACACAATTTGATCACCGCGACGATATCTGAGTTTATGAATGAAAAACAATGTTCTTTCAATATGTCCTGCGGGTAGTTCTTGAGTCCAGCGTGACGAAGAGGAAATAACTCCAGGAACGAATTCTGGACCTTCTCCTCCAACTAGACCTGGAGGGACTTGCCCCCCTGAAGTAAGGCCGTTAATACCCTCTGCACCTTCAGAACCTAATTGTCCCTGCGTTCCTTCGGATCCTCTTAATTTCAATTTATCTAAGGTGAAAATTTTTGTTTTACCTTCATTGATATCAAGATTTTCTAGGATTGCAAGAGCGCGTTCTACAATAAATGGATTCGATACGATGAATATACTGTTTGTGCCAGGATGTGGAACAATAACAAATGGGTTACCTTGAGCGATTGGTTGGAGTATTCTTTCTCCAAGAATCGCTAATGTGTCCACAAATGCATTGCGGACAACGTATTGACCTATCGTCATTCCACTATTTGGAGCATCTAAACTTAAAATTAATTGCGAAATCTTATTAACATTAGCTACCAAGTCAGTGATGATCAAATTATTAGAGTCACGTAGGACTTCAATCAAGGCATCATCGGAAAGGAGTGGTCGAATAATTTCGCTAGCTTTGTTAGGATCGAGGGTATTTAAACGGAAAACGCGAGTTACTAATTCATTATCGGATGGTGTGGCAGGTATTCCAGGTGCGACAATATGTGCTGGAGCTCGTACCTTTGGATTGCGATGAATAATAAGATTATTGCCTTGTTCGATTAAGGAAAGATCCCGTATTTTTAATTCCTGTAATAACGCAGCCATTAAGTTGTCAACGGTAGTAGGCTCTTCAGAAACAATCGTCACGGAGAATTGTAATTCTGATTCATCGAATAAAAAGTTCTTGCCTGTAATGCGGCTAATAAACCGAATGTATTCAATAATCGATACATTGCTAAAATTGATAGAAATTTCTCTTGCACCCTGCTCTTTTACAGGATCGTTGGCTGTAGCGTTAGCTGCGGTAGGGTTTTGTGTTGGAGTTGGCGGCTGAATTGGTGGCGAACTTCGTGGTGGTAGAGTTTCTGTTGTTACTGAAGGTGCTACTGGAGCTTTCGGTACTGGCGGTACTATTGGTGCTGGTAATGCTATTGGGGCTATTGGGGCTGGTGAAGTTCTAATTGGATTTGGGGTTGTAGGTTGCTGATTTGGTGCTGGTTCAGAAGCTGTGATTAATTTATCTTGATAATCCGTTGTGTCTAATAGTTTTTCATCGTTAGCAGAAGTTGTTTCAATTAATTTGGGTGGTGTCAATTGTTTTTGAGGAATCTCTGTAGGAGTTGCTATTTTTGATAATTCATCATTAATAACCTGAGAAGCAGTTTCAGGGATTGCTGGCGTAATATTAGATGATGTAAGATTGGAGGTTGTTATCTCTTCTTTCTTCGTTGCAACAGCTTCTTTAACCCCTTCTAGCGATTCAGATTTAGTATCAAAAGATTTTTGTTCGGCAGGTTTATTTAACGGTTGCTTTATTTCGGTCGCTAAAGATGGTTTGTTGTCAAATTCTGATGCTTTTTCAGTTTGTGAAGTAGATGGGGAAGAGAATTTTGTATTAACAGGCAACACAGCTTTTTCTTCTGCGATAATAAAGTCTGTAGAAGGAGTTATTTCTTCATGACCGATACTAGAAAATGGAAGGGATTGATTTCCTACCACATCAAATTTATTTTCTTCTTTAAGCGCACCTGTGTAAGAAGGAGTAGGTTTTTTTGAAGTGATTACGTCGCCTCGGCCTTTGCTGATATCTAATTGAGGGTTCGAATTTGATCTTTCAAATGTTTCAAGTGTGCTTTCAAATTTGTTTTGATTGTCTAGATTTAAATTTGAAGTGCTCGTGTTGTTGTCAGAAAACGTTGGTTCTTTTTCCCATTGAGAGATTACTTCAAATTGACTTGAATAATTTGTTTGATGAGGATCGTAAGATTCAGATCTATATGTAGAAGCCCAAGTTGGGCTGTCATTTTCGTAATTGATTGAAATTGGATCAGAGTGGTGATAGTTTTGAGAAGGGTCAATATCCCATTGAGGTGTTGTTTCTGGGGTGTGGTAATTTGAAGAATCAGATATTTCGTTTGCTATTGGGAAGTTAGAATCGTAATTATGATATGTTTCAGTCGCATTGTTATGAAATTCTGGAGATGATTCCGGATGATGTTCTGAATTGTTAACATGTGCATGGTTGGATTGCGAATCAATATCATTATGAATAACTTGAGGGCTTGTATTTTTATTTTCGAATGAAAATGAATTATTCGGAATATCTTCTTCTAAATCGTATTGTCGACTATATGAATCGTCTACATAAGTTCCAGGATTTGAAAAAAAGAATGAATCACTTTCATCTATGTGGGTAGGTTCGTTCCATGTTTCATTAGAACGATCTGTTTCTTCAAAAAAAGATTGTTCCCCATATGCATTAGAAGCAGAGGAGTAAGTTCCAGGCTGACATGTGAGGGTCATTAACCAAAGAATTAGAGGACGATTAAATGAAAACTTTCTCATGAATATACAACTATCTTTTGCGCTTTTTATTGACTGAACGTTTTTAACCAGAGTTTTGGTTTTTTTTTGGCATTTTGGCTAGCGTGAAAGCTCTAGAGGTTTTGACGCTGCCCAAATGGGTAAAAAAACTAAACTCAGATTTTACCTCAAAAGTGAGAATAAAGACTTGATTTATTCCAAACCCCAGCATTAATTTCCAGCAAAAATGCACTTTACCTAAAGAAATAAAAGAATTAAATTTTTAATAAATCTATTTTCAAATGTATTAACCCAAAATCAAAAGGAATATTTAGTAGAATGTTGATTTTGAAACCTAATAAATTCATATTAAAATTTGTTTGGATAGAATGGATTTTTACCATTTTTTTAACCAATAAAAAAATTGATATGAGATATGAATGGGATAATATGAAAAATCCTAAAATTGACAGTTGGTAACTTTGTAAACTTATAACTCACTTAGTTCATGATAAAAAACTCTTCAATCCTACCCGCGCGTGGTCTAGTGTTTGTCAGTTTAAAATCATGAACTAGTTTTACTGTTATTGTTGATATTGTTCTAAGTTATATAAATCTTGTAATGGTGTTTGTTGTTGCTGCTGTTGTTCAGGAAGAACATAAACTGAACCTCCGCCTTGATTGTATCCACCCCCATATTGATGGCCTCCTTGAAATCCTTCACCATAATGCCCTTGTTCGCCATATCGTCCATAACCATAGCGCCCTTGTTCGCCGTAACGTCCTTGCTCGCCATAGCGCCCTTGTTCGACATATCGACCTTGTTCGCCATATCGACCTTGATCAGCTCGACGTCCTTCCTCACCACGATCTCCTTCACGGCCTCCGCCAAAGTCACCTCTTGCTATTTCTGGAGAATTATCTGCATAAGTAGTTCCAATTGAAAGAGATGAAAGCAATCCGAATGCATAAATAATTTTATTTAATTTTGACAAGATTTTCATATAGTCCTCAATGTTTGATTAGTGGGTAATCTAGAAAAAAAGTTAAGATAAAGCATGATTTACAATAGCTAACCGCTTTTCCAGAAATAATGATCTATAAATTATTTTAATTATTTAAGCCAGCTCCCAGTTATCATTTCGTGTAATAAATCTTGCTCTTCTTTAAAGCCAAGTCTCTCCGAGCGTGGTATGGATGAGTTAAATTAGATTAGATAAGCCTAGTGACTATTCGTTAGCTCGGAGTGCGTCTGTTCAAAGTCCTGTGCTGTCAAAATAAGAGAAAAAATTGCTAATAGCCTTTTTGCTTTCCCACTCTTTTATCTACATTCAATTAAGAAAAGTTTCTTCTGTTAGGCCTGTAGCCCATGATTCGCGTAATTTTTTTCCAACCTAAGCCAGAGCATATGTTACAGCTTCTTATAATAAAGGTATTTAAATGAATCTATATTTTTGGATCATCACACAAATGAGTGGTTAATAAGACGTGAATTTATGTAACATCACGTATTTGAATCGCCCTGAAACGGGCTCCGCTTTTTTTTTTATTTACCCAGAGTTCCCTCTGGTCACTCTGGGCTTTGAACCAATGCTGTCAAAATAAGAAATAAAGTGAGAATCGCCTTGTTTTTATTACAGATCTTTATCCTCAATTTTTTCTAAAG
>JACDES010000116.1 GCA_013816265.1 Parachlamydiaceae bacterium
ATAATAATTCCCTAAAAGAGTTTAAAGAATTACTAAATAACCAAAAAATAATTTATTCGCAACAACTTAAATAATATACAATCAATTAATTACACTAACCGAATGCCATTGAGCGGAGGCCTGGGTTTAAATAAAAAAATAATCGAGTCCTGAAAGGACGGCATAATCATGTATGTATCATATGCCGTCCTTTCAGGACTCGATGGATTGTATGTATTGACCCAGGCCTCCGCTTTGCTGCGACCTGGGCTATTTCATGCCGGCCCTTCAGGCCTAACAAAGAGTGCTTTCTTTAGAAAAAATTGAGGGTAAAGATCTGTAATAAAAACAAGGCGATTCTCACTTTATTTCTTATTTTGACAGCATTGGGCTTTGAACAGACGCTCTCCGAGCTAACGAAGAGTCGCTAGCCTTTTCTCTAACCTATATTTAACTCAGATAACCTCTCTGCGACTCCCTGTCTCCCAGTCTCTGCGTTGAATTCAATTCAAATACTTTCACTTTTTTTAAAGAACCTCTACACATTTCCCTAATAAATAATTATTTCCAACCTTCTTCTGAATATATTTTGCTTTTCAATATGCATCTCAAAGCATCGTTTATGTAATTCACCATATTGTTTGGAAGCTTATTCAAAGGATAAAATTTCAATTCTTCGCATTTCTCGGGCTCTTTATTTGTTATCAATTTGTCCCAAACGCAACATTCAAAAAAAATATCTACATTACTCCGATTTGTCTGCCTATGCATCATATGCACTACATTTAAATCGGATGATTTTATCAAGATGCCTGCCTCTTCTGCTGCTTCTCTAATAATTGAAGATACTGCTGATTCCCCATTTTCAACATGTCCTGAAACAAGACCGTATAATCCATCGCAATAACCCGTGTTTTTCCTAAGATGCAATAAAATTTTGTCATCTTTGCGCAAAACTAAATACACATTCACACTTGCATCAGTTCGAACTTTAGAGGATGTGAGCTTAACACAATAATCAAGAGCTTCTTTTGCACCAGCCATCAAGGAAATTGTATTAATCTCATTCATGGAAACCCACTTATAAGATTGATGTTCGTTTGAGATAATAACTGTGGGTGTTGTTGTAAATTTAGCATGAAATACATGATAATTGTAATCCAGATCTGGCTTACGAATATATAATGTACCTACAAACTTAGGATGCAAATGATTTTCAAGTTTAATACCTGTTTCTTCATATAATTCTCGAATCGAAGCTTGCTGTGGCGTTTCATTTGATTCTTGCTTTCCAGCCGGAACTCCCCATAAACCGCCTTCTTTTTTCTGCTTGGAAATCTGTAAAAACAAAACCTTATCATGGACTTCCACATAGACTGCGGCAACTTCTACACGCGCGTTAAAATCTTCTGGTTTAATTTCATGCACTTCTATTAATCGCGACGAATTGCTTGAAATCATCTTATTATCTAAAGCTTTCTTAACAGAAAGTGATGTACTTTTAATGTCCATAATTTTGATCCTTATCCCCTTTATGGTATAGAATTGTAGACCTTAAGTAAATAAATTTAGGATCATTTCTTGGGTTGAATCTTATACCACACATGGTTAGGTTAACCGCATTTGGTATAAATCTCTTCTTTTCAAAATAGATATGAATATTATAGAACTAAATATATTCATTTATTGTATGTTAAAAAATAAAAAATTGTGGGGTTTTATGGGAAATGGCAAAGATAAAACAGAAGAAAAAAAACATCAGCTCCTATTGGACTGGAAAAAAGCCTATATTAAAGCTTTAATTGATGCTTTAAAGCCTTCAGGAGATGTTTTAGAAGTGGGATTTAGCCTTGGTGATGCCGCAAACTATATTCAATCATTTCAACCAAAAACCCATACGATTATAGAATGGGACCCAGAAGTAGCCAAAGAGGCAAAAAAATGGGCTAGCAAATTTAAGAATGTCAAAATCATCGAAGATTCATGGCAAAATGCATTGCCCAGTTTAGGTGTATTTAATTCAATCTTCTTCAGTGACTATCCATTTGTAAATGAAATGGAGATAGTTAATTGCCCCACAAATGATGAGGTCGACAAGATAATAGAGGACGCAAATGAAACATTGAATATGTTTGAGGATCATCTATCGAAGATGAACATAGAATACACAGATCAAGATATCGAGAATTTTTACCAAAAAATTGGTAAAGATAACTTAAAAGATCTTTTCAGCTTTTTTCAATCACTAAAAGATCATGGATTAATTACTGAGAAGCAATATAACGAAAGTATAAAAAAATATAATTTGAAAGAAGAGACACAAAAAGAAACATCAGGGAAAACACAAAAACAAGAAGATCCAATGTTGGCATTCTTGGAAAAATGCCTAAGCAAGCATATGCGTAAGGGCAGTCGTTTTTCTTGCTATTTATATGACAACACGTCTAAATATTCTGACGCTAAATTTTTTGACAGTATCATCAATAATTCGAATTATGACTTTTATGAAAACCTGATCTCCCTAAATGTTCCAGGGTTTTCGGATTATTTTAAATCTGATGAAGCACTTGTGCTTGTCGTCGAAAAGTTTGCTTGATGTAATAAATTGAATCCAATAGCTCTGGAGGGATAAAATGAACAATAAAACTTTACTTCAACTAATATGCTATTTTGTAGCCTTCTCACTACTGACGACTAATGGTCACGCTCATCATTCATGTGATGGTAAGGTAGAAGATACCTTGAAGAATAATATACCGCCAAGACTCCAATGGAATAGTAATTCTGGATATTGCGGAGAGGTATGCCTTATTAGCGCAGGTCTTTACTTTGGGCAATATCTATCACAATATGATGCGCGTAAAATTGCTGGTAAAAATGCTCTTCAGAATAAAACGCAACTTTTACTCGGAATAAACGACAAGTACGCTGCTTCACAGATGCATTTAAACTCAATTGAATGGAATACTTCGAAAGAAAAAAATACAAAACAGTTCTTAACTTGGGTTAAGAAGAATGTTCTTAAAGGGTACCCTGTAGCTATTGGGATCTATACTAACGAATATCTTTTTTATGGAAAAACAAATCCTAATGCCGGGGATCCCGATTACGATCATATTGTACCTGTAACGGGAATTAGCTCTAATCACTCTCTTAGTAACCTTAATTATTTTGATGATGACATCATTTATTTCAGTGATAACGGTCTTTGGGACGATTCTGGTAAACCGACATTTAATTTTAAATATCCATTTGGAAAATTTCAAGCCAGCCGTGTACAAGCAAATGCCAAAAAAGGATCTATCTATAGCTTACCAAATAACGTCAAAAATTATGGAATAGTAATAACGGGTGTGATGGATTTAAACGGAGATACCCTTCCCGTGCGATTAGCAACTAATATAAATTTTGAAAAACCAGAAATTAAAAATAACTCAAATGTACGCCCAGCACCAATGCCGATTATTTTAACTATCACAATTTCAGATCTTGAGCCGCATGTTCACTATAATTTGTATAAATATAATAAATTTTCATCAGTTCCCAATTCAAAATTTAATGCTCATGCCTCTCAAGCTAGCGAGAGCTGGCAAATACAAATTAAATCAGGATCACATTTTGTGATGTCTCAACAGATAAACTCCGATGAAATGGCCATATTTAGAGCTGTTAAAGCAACAGCACCCTAAGCAACAATGCTGTCAAAAAGATGAAAGCACCAAAGTAAATGGTTACTTTAAATTGGAATCAATAATGAAAGCGAACCCCTTTGGAGTGAGTCTAAACCAAAGCTTCCACGCATTCTCGAGCATTCCGTGCTGCTGTAAAAGCCACATCACTAAACATTTTTGTTTTAATTTTTTTTGATCCAACTGTAATTTTATTACAGTTGGATACTTAGAAAGAAGTAAGCTCTATTTATTTAACGCCTTATCTACAAGCGCTTGAAGCTCTTTCTTCACTTGTGGATTTTTTAAATGTCCTTGTTGATCAAATGCCTCAAATCCTTTTGGAATAACAACCTGTTCCTTAATAACAGTTCCACCAGCAGCCTCAATGATACCTCTAAGATGAACCAATCCTCTAGCGCCGCCACCACCTCCTGGAGAAGAGCTCATGATCGCAAATTTTTTACCCTTAAATGCATCTCTAGAAGCATCTCCATCTTCTGTACGAGAAGTCCAGTCTAAGGCATTTTTAAGGATACCAGGAATAGAACTATTATACTCTGGAGATGCTATAAAAATAACATCACTATTGATCATCAAATTTCTTAATTCTTTCGCTTTTGCGGGCATTCCGCTCTCATTTTCAAGATCTTCATCATAGAATGGAATTTGAAAATCTTTAAAATCAACAACAGTTACCGTTGCACCTTTTTGCCGCGCCATATTAGCAGCCTCAACAACAAGCTTTTTATTGATAGAATCATTTCTGGTACTACCAGCAAATGCTAAAACCTTTGTTTCAGCCGTAACACCTGCAGAATATGCAACACACATAATTAATAGCCATTTCAACATATTGAACTCCTTTTTAAATCTCAGTTAGTAAAATAGCAAATTTTAACTTTATTTTTTTTCAATAATCTCAATCAAAGAACAATTATTGCAAGAAATACCTTTATACCACACGCAGTTAGTTTTTTTTTGTACTCTAGTTACATCATTTATATTGATAAAAACATGATCGCGATTTATATATTTTCAATAAAAATATGAAATAATCAAAAAAAGATGGCGGCGTTACAAAAAGTTATTAAAAATTAATACAGAGGTTTCTATGAGCTCGCAATTAAAAAATAATACCATAAAACAAATTGCTGAAGAATATACAAACAGGATTTGGAATAACAAAGATTTTAGCGTAATCGATAACTTAGTTGATAATGAAATCATTATTCATAGTGTTTTAGGTGATTTTCATGGCCCTAAAACATTGAAAGAAGTAGTTAATGTTTGGTTGAAAGCATTTCCGGACTTAAAAGTTATCAATACATTGGTGATAGCTGAAAATGATATCGTAAGTATACAATGGCAAGCCCGTGGTACCCACAAAGGTGAATTCAAAGGTAAGTCTCCAACAGGAAAAATCATCACCTATACAGGCGTAACTTTATATCGTATCCAGAATGGTAAAATAATCGAATATTGGGTTTATATTGATATGCAGCATTTATTAAATCAACTTTAGATCAGTCAAAATGAGCTTTTTATGAATATTAAAAATGTTGCATTAGTTACAGGAGCTTCTTCAGGTATTGGGGAAGCATTATCTCGCGAGTTAATCGCCAGAGGCTGGTCTGTGATTGGAATAGCAAGATCGTTGGACAAACTTTCTCAAATTCAAAAAGAACTTGGGAATGCATTTACTCCAATCGTTTGCGATGTCTCAAATAGTGAGGATATCAAGATAGCCTCCACTAAAATTTTAGATAGAGGAATATGCCCCTCACATTTTTTTCTTAATGCAGGACTTGCGGGAGAAAAGGTTATCGAAAATCCCAATAGTTTTGATGTTACAATGCACGAAAAAATTATGGCGGTTAATTATTTTGGTGTATTGCGTTGGTTACAATATTGGGAAAAGCCCTGTCAAGAAAATGGAGGCGCAAATTTTATTGTAACGAGTTCAATGAATGCAATTTTTGCGCCCCCTACTGGAAGTGCATATTCAGCATCAAAAGCAGCAATTTCAAAGGCATTTGAAAGCTTGTCTCTTACGTACTTTGAAAAAAATTTAAAATTTTCTGTGGTATATGCAGGTCCAGTCGCTACAGAGGGTTTGAAAGGCAATGTTCCTTTTATTTGGAAGCCAGAAAAAATGGCAAAATACATGGTCGATTGTGCAAGCAAAGGTAAAGTTCACTGTGAACCTTCTTTATTTTATTCGATTGTCACCCGATTTCTTAACAAGATGCCCTACAGTTGGACGATGAAACTGCTAAATAAATTAGGTTAGATTTGTAATGACAATATTTTCTTCATCTAACCTAGAGGGTATAATTGTAAAATCAGAGGATTTTACAAAAAAGTCTTTTACAGATTTTACTTTTATAAATTGTGTATTCCAAAATTGTAACTTTACTGAAAGCATCTTTTGGAATTCTAGATTTGATTCCTGTATTTTTAATGATTGCAATTTCAGCTTAGTAAAAATTGAGGGAACTCACTTTTTAGATATACAATTTTTAAATTGCAAAATTGTTGGGGCTGAATTCAATAAATGTGTAAGATTATTCTTCTCACCCAGTTTTAAGAATTGTTTACTCCATTATTGCAATTTTTCTGACCTCAACTTGAAGGGTGTACTATTTGGTGGAAGTAAGTTAAAAGAATGCTACTTTACAAACACTTGTTTAGTCGAAGCAGACTTTACAGAAGTAGATTTATTAGGTACAATTTTTCATAATTCAGATTTAAATAAAGCAAATTTTTCTAGCGCGATCAATTACGACATTGATCCCAGAACTAATAAAATTAAAAAAGCCAAATTTTCTTTTCCAGGAATAGTTGGACTGTTGCACGCATTTGAAATTGATATTGTTTGAGATCGACTAACACGATATTCTAATATTTTATAAACTTACAAATCATACTTGTATAGGTAACGATGTCTCAAAAAAAAATATTAATAGCTCTTTGGATATCTTGCATCATTGGTTCTTTGGCTATAATTCCTTATATTCGATATTTAAATGTGATAGATACATCGTCTTCAATTACAAATCTATTGCTTTTGACAGCTATACAAGCCTCTATTTTTTATGGGATTATTTTATGGTTAGTTTCACTGATTTTACCGAGAACCAATTTATTACCATTTATAACAACAGATCCAATAAATAGAATTTTATTTCCTGGAATACTTGCAGGGACTTTAGTAGGCCTAACTATTTTTATTTTGAATAAAACGATCTTTTACAACTCTACTTTATCTACTTTCCACACACCATTTTGGGTTGGAATACTAGCCTCTATATACGGAGCAATAAATGAAGAGGTTTTGCTTAGACTTTTTCTTTTTACATTTATTTATTTTATTATCTGTAAAATATTTAAAAAATCTGACCAAAATTCTATTAGACTTTGGACTTCTAACGCTCTAGTAGCCCTTATGTTTGGTTTAGGGCATCTACCAGCCGCTTTTAGAATTGCTCAACCATCTAGCTATGAGATTTCTCGTATTCTAATTCTCAATGGAATTGCAAGTATTGCTTTTGGTTGGTTATATTGGTCTAAAGGTCTATGGACTGCTATTTTAGCTCATTTTATTGCGGATCTTGTCCTTCATGTTTTTTTAAAATGATCTTAAAATAAACGTTTTATTTGGTATTTATGCCACCTTCCAAAAGTGAAAATAATGGTTTAGTTTGTTTGACTGAACTAGATTTGCGTGTTTATAGCATTGGCATTTCGACAGGCGGTGTTGCAGAAATGAGAATGGCTGAATTGAATCCATCCCGTCATATCATAGCCACAACAATTGATTCAGAGGGAGCAAAGTTTGCACAGAAATATATTGATGATCATGGCTTCTCAAGACAAGTTGCCGTTAGTATTGAAGATATTTCCAAACCACTTAATTATGAAAATGAATTCTTCGACTTTATATACGCTAGACTCGTTCTTCACTATTTAACAAAAGATCAGCTTTCACTAGCTTTAAAAGAAATTTATCGAATTCTTAAAATGAATGGTAAATTATTTGTTGTTGTAAGATCATCTAAATGTCAAGAGGCCCATGCCAAAAACACAATCTACGATCCATCTACAGGAATAAGCACCTACGTATCCTCTGAAGGAATTACCTACAAACGATATTTTCATACAGAAACATCAATTCAGGATTATTTAACAACGGCGGGCTTTAAGATCAAAAATACTAAATCTTTTGAAGAACAATTATATATAGATTTTCAGAGAACAAGACCGTCATCTAATATTGATTCACTTATAGAAGTTTTGGCTGCAAAGTAGCGTTCTCTTATCTCCTAAAGTCATTTAATTTTTTTTGCTACAACATGAAAAATATGATGCCATTGATTCATCTTACCGGAGGCGGTAGGAATTAAGCCTTCCTCAATTTGTAAATACTCTATTATAAAATTCTCTTCAAAAAGTTGCAACATTTGCTCATGAGTATGAAAGGTTAGGGCAGGATTTGATGCCCATTCATCATTATTACCAAAAAACTGACCTGAAAATCTTCCTCCAACCGCAATATGATCTATCACCTTCTGCCAACACTCTGAAAAATCATCTGGAGAACAAAATGGCAAACTATAACTAGCATTAATTAAATCAATATTGTCGGGTAAAATCATTTCTGAAAATGGCGCAACCATAACTTCTAGGCGATTCCGTTGTTCATCCTGAGCCCTATTCAGAAGAATCTCTATGGCTAAAGATTCAGCTTCAATAGCAAGCACTTTCCATTCATTTTTAATTTAAAAAATCAACCAACATTAATTGCCAATATTTTTTAAATGAGAAAATTAAATGATTGCCTTATTTGCAATTTTGGAGTATACTCCAAATTTATGTAAATTAAATTGGAGTGTACTCCCAATGTATCGTTTTATTACTGAAACATTTCACCGGCTAGTAGATAGTTTGACCTTAACTCAAACACGGTATCTGTATTCTTCTTTTAATCTTCGTAATCGATTGACTGGCCTGATTGGCTCACGGGGAGTAGGTAAAACAACATTATTACTTCAATACATTAAAAATGAATTATTTAAAGAAGGTAAAAGCTATTACTTTTCAGCTGATCTTGTATACTTTCAACAAACCTCACTATTAAAATTCGTTAGTGATCTACATTTAATTGAAGGATATCGTATCATTTTTATCGATGAAATTCACAAATATCAAGGTTGGAATCAAGAATTAAAAAACCTCTATGACGCCTTTCCTTCACTTAAAATAGTGTTTTCAGGTAGTTCTATGCTAGATCTCATAGAAGGTAGTCATGATCTTTCACGTCGAGCTAAAATGTATCGTTTACATGGATTATCTTTTAGAGAATATCTTAACTTTACTTTAGATCTCAATCTTAAGCCCATCTCCTTTCAGGAAATACTAAAAGACACAACATCCTCTTTAAATCAATTGAAAGAAGTGAATAGAATCATTCCTCATTTTGAAGACTATTTAAAAATAGGATACTACCCTTTTGTATTTGAAGATCCTCATTCCTATTATGAAAAGGTATCTAGAGTTATAGATAAGACTGTTTTTGAGGATATTGCGAATTATTACAATCTGAAAACTCCCAATCTCCAATATTTTAAGAGATTGTTAACCTATCTTGCCTCTATTCCGCCTGGAGATCTCAATATACACAATTTGGCAAAAAGTTTGGGTATAGATCACAAAACTGTTGAAAACTATGTATCAATTCTAGGTTCTGTAGGATTAATTAGAGAAATGCGTCCCTATGAAGGAGGAAGCTCAGGTATTCGAAAACCATCAAAAATCCTTCTAAATAACACTAATTTAATACATACGTTGCAACAATATCTTGGTCAACAGCCTTCAAAAGGTATGGAAAGAGAGTTGTTTTTCATCCAATCGCTGCAAAACGCAAATATTGAAATTTTTTACTCCAAGCAAGCGGATTACAGAACTCGACAGACTGTATTTGAAATAGGAGGAAGAAATAAAAATAAGGATCAATTAAAAACAATTAAAGAGCCTTCATATTTAGTTAAAGACGATATTATTCATCCTCTTAAAGGAGAAATTCCACTTTTTCTTTTTGGATTTCTCTATTAATCCTCTTGCATAACTCTTGATAGCTTATATTAGAAATTTGAATCTAATTAATCAGGAAGTAATGCAAGAAGTCTATTAACCTAAGTTCTAGAGTAGCGGACGCCACGCCCATGAATCATTTTTTCCACCCTTCCCTTTATAGGATACTTTCTCACCAGGTTGAATAATAAACCCGCATGGAGATGAAGTCGCAACTGATGTACCATTGCTACTGAAATCATTCCAAGCCCTGACTCCAATACCGTTCACTTTACAATAAACTTTTAATTTAGTAATGTGACATTCCATTAAATGATTAAGGCTTTAAGGGGAAATGTCATGCCAGGTATAGGTCAAAGAAAGATAGATGGACATCGATTCAGC
>JACDES010000117.1 GCA_013816265.1 Parachlamydiaceae bacterium
CTACAGGACTCAATGTGTTGTTTGCATTGACCCAGGCCTCCGCTTCGCTGCGACCTGGGCTATTTCATGCCGGCCCTTCAGGCCTAACACAAGAAACTTTTCTTAAGTGAATGTGGGTAAAGGGGTGAGAAAGGAAAAAGGCTATTCACCAATTATTTTTCTTATTTTGACAGCATTGGGCTTTGAACAGACGCTCTACCGAGCTAACGAAGTAAATTCTAGATTTAATTCAATTTTTTCTTAGCCTCAAGCGACACGCTCTCCAAAGAGGTTCGCCTTCATTAATTGAATCTAAACCAATGCTACCTTACGTAATTAACTCTACATTCAGCTATTTCATAGAGGCCCTTCAGATCTAACAAAGAGAGCTTTTTTAGAAGTATTGTGGATAAAGAAATGAGTGATAAAATTGATCACGATTTACATTATTACACAATCTTCGTCATTTTTTTTTGGAGCAGCTTTCGCCACAGTTCCTTTCTTGGGTTGTTCTAGCCCCCTAATACCCTCTTGATGTTCTAAAGATGCATGTGTAAGAGTTCCTACTTGTTTTTCTACAGCCGCTAATCTTTTATCAGTATTTTCAGCTTGCTTAACATGATGGCTATGAGGACTTGCTAGAGCCATCGCAGAATGGCCACCCGATACAGTAACATCTGAACCTCCATTTTTTTTAGCTAATTCCTCAGCTCGTCGAGCTCTATCATCGGCTTCCTTCGCACTTTTTTCCGCGTCTTTTGCTCTTTTATCCGCTTGCCTAACAGTTTCTTGCATTTGTTGCATCATGGTGTACATTTCTCCCATAGTGGGCGTTTGCATTCCAGCTCCTGCAGATCCAGCTGATGAGTGAAGTGCGGCCTGCGGATGCGATTTTTCTCCAGAAATAACTGTTGTTGAGGCTGTAATCGAAATTGTGGAAGTATAAACAAAACCTTTGCCCATGATGACAGTCAAAAGGCTTGCAACAGCAGCTTTCGGTTCATATTTTCCTTCTTTAATAGCTGTTATCATTATTTTGCAATCAGCAGCAGCCTTACGTTTGATAGGGTCATCGATATCATCGGCTAATACGGCAGCAGTAATATCTGAAAAACTTTCTCCTATTTTATCAACCAACCCTTTCGGTTTTGTTAACAGCTTTTTTAGGGCTTCTTCTTGAGAAAGGGTTAGTTGCCGAGCGAGAATACAAAGTTCCTTAAATGCAGTTTCAAGATCGCGGAATAGTAAGGCTATACGTTGCACGCCTATTCTTTTTTCACGTTCATTCCAAGTTCCTATTGTATCTTCGATAATACTTGTCGCAATGCTGATACCAGGAATATGATCCCCGATTTTTTTTAAGCCGGCTGCAAAATAATCTGAATTATATTGTTCGGAGTTTTTTATCATCCGACTATTAATAGTTAGGCAAGCGAGCCAAATACTTGTCAGCTGTCTTGAAAAATAGCGGTAATATGTATCAAGGATCGGGTTATCATTTATATGACCTATTTCAGCATCTGTGTGATGAGCCTTTACAGATACTTCAAAGAGCTCTTGTAAACGCTCAGCCTGTCTTTTTAAAATATTTAGAGCTGTTAAATCAATGTTTTCTAAGGCTTTTGCTGTCGCCATGGCAGTTCGTACCCCTGCAGCCTCAGGTAATGCTTTAACCTTTTCTATATCATCAGCATCCAAAGAAAGAACTGCTTCACTTGAGACTGTTGAAGACATAGCAGTTGGGACAGCAGCAAAGTCTTTAACTTTTTCAACATCGTCTTCTTCTAAAGAAAGACTTCTGTCACCTTTACCATCATCTTTTCTTTCTTCACTATAGAGGGGCTTGGCTACAGTTTGTTGTTTTTGTTGCTGCTGGTTATGAGGAGCAGGGGGTTTCTCGGTTCCTTTTCTATCATCTTTTTCGTTCTTTTCTTTTTTTGGTTTATCGGCGAGGGATATATTAAATGCTAATCTTTCTCTTATATTAGAGGAAGCATCAAAAATTTCCTTTATGCCATGCGGAAGTGTTTGTAAAGTCGTATTTACTTTCAGGGCTTCAGCAAGGGCATTAATACCCACATTGCTAAAATTGTTTTCAAATAGTTCTAGATGCTTCAAAGTAAAATTCTTTTTTAGTGCTTCGGATAGTTCGATAGCAAATTCATCTCCTGAATCATTATCGCCCATTGACAACGTTTCTAAAGAACTATTTTCCATTAAGGCTCTTGCAATGGCATTTTGAGTTTTTATACCTAGCTTATTATTACCCAAAGATAAATGCTTTAATGTGCTATTTTTCTTTTTTATCACTGCTACGAAAGCCATTCCACCCTCAGGGCCTAAATTGCATCTTGATAAATAAATTGTTTTCAAGGTATTATTAACCATTAGCGCTTGAGCAAATACTTCACTTCCCTCTTGATCTAGCTGGCTTTGATAAATATTCAATTCTAATAAAGTGCAATTAATTGTAAGCATCCTGGCAACAGCCTTAGAAGTAGAAGAGGGTAGAAAACAGGATCCTAGGTTAAGCTCAAGTAAAGAATCATTTTTTTCCATTGATTCTGCGATCAATGTAGCATCCTCCCCTAAAAAATTTCCAGATAGATCAAGTATGGTTAGAGTTTTATTTTCTTTTAACATGTCAGCAAAGGCTTTACCTGATTTATTATTTAAAGATTTGTGGCCGAAGCTACTATAAAAACTAAGTGATTGTAAATTAGTATTTTCTTTTAAAGCATTTGCAATTGCTAAACCAAAATCTGGAACGGAACTCTGATAAAAATATAATGTTTGCAAAGCACAATTTGTCTTCAAAGCTTCAGCTAGAATTTCAACCCCTTCTGAATCTAGTTGACCGTTATCGAACCTAAGTTCCTGCAATGAATGTTTCCCTTTAAGAGTCTTTGCTATAATCTTGAATGCTTCTGAGGAAATTTGAGAGAGGTCTAAATAAAGCACTTTCAGTGTTCTATTCACATTTATCACATCTGCTAAAGCCAGGGCTTTTTCAGTTTCGATTTTTTCATTAGTGGAAAAACGTAGTAGATAAGTATTTGTCTTTAAAGCTGTACACAATAATTTGAATCCTTCATCACTAAATTTACTGCCAAATAGAGAGAGTTTTGTAAGTGAATGATTCTTTTTCAAATAATTAGCCAGTTCAGCAGCTCCAAATTCTCCAAAATCTGTTTTAAAAAAACAGCATTCTTTCAAGATTTGATTTACGCTTAAAGCTTTGAAAAGAGCTTTCCTATCTCCAACATCCATAGATGTATCAGACAGTGTTGTAAATGTTGGGTCATTGTTTTGTAGACTCTGAATGCTTGTGCTTACGGACATTTGGGACTCCAGGATTGGATGATAGATTTTATGCTTACTATATCGATCCCTATAATATTTTTATCTAATATTTTTTTTCCAGGAGTTCCCTACATCAATGTAGGTATTGAAGCAATGCTGTCAAAATAAGAAAGAGGCTGTAGCAAAAAAAGCCTGTCGACTCTTCGTTAGCTCGGAGAGCGTCTGTTCAAAGCCCAGAGTGACGTAAGGAACTCTGGGTAAACAAAATAAAGAATAGAGCTCGTAGAGCGACTCAAATATGAGATTATTACAAAGAAATGTTTTTCAAGTAGTTTGTGTGTAAAGAGAGTTAGCATATCGTCGCAAACTTGAGTCGCTCTACGAGCTCTAATCTTTATTTTATTTACCCGGAGTTCCTTACGTCACTCCGGGCTTTGAACAGACGCTCTACGAGCTAACTAAGAATCGCTTGGCTTTTTGAACTTATATAACCTCTCTTCGTCTCCCCGTCTCTGCGATAAGCTTTAGGCCCAATGGCATTCGGTTAAGAAATCATGTGCCTTTTGGTTATATTTTAAAGGTAGTGCTAAAAAAGCATGATTTTTTAGATATGCTTATTTTTAGTTACTTATAAAAACGAACTTACCTTAACCGAATGCCATTGGCTTTAGGCCTCCGCTTCGCCGTACCCTTCAGGACTAATACAGGGTGCTCATAAATAAAGATGTGTCAATTAGTAACAGCAAGTTTTCAACTAAAGATTTCATTTATTTGTAAAAATAGACTTTCTGCTGATCTTCGGGGCAGACACCCAATCCCTTCATAAGCGCAAGTTCTACCCAAGCTAGATCACTCTGGCTATTAACTTGCATTTGTAGCTTTTTCTGGTGCTGTAAGGCTTTTTGTTTGTCTTTTTGAATGAAAACTAATTGTTCACTCAGATGTTGAAATTGGATATCCCGTTTCTGCATTCCTCTTTCATATAAAATACCACAAAAAATAATAAAGGCAATCACCCACCATGAACGTATAAATAGAACGTGTATTAGCTTTCGAATCATGTCAATGACCTTTTATTCTTTTGAGAAATTTCCTATTTTTGGTTGGACAATAGAAAACAGATCTTTTGAATTCATGATAATCGACTCCGTCAATGTTCCGCAGTTAAATGCTGATTTTTCATTTTGTTGCAGCCTACTATCATAATAAGTATCAAGATTGAGAAGGGTTCCAAAAGGAGGAACACCACCAACGGAAAGACCAAAACGTTCCAGAAGAACTTCAGGAGTTTCAAATTCACATTTTTCTCCCACGGTATCAGCAACGGCTTTCATATCTAGTTTAAGATTTGATGGGATATTTAACTGATAATTCTTTTTTGTGTTTTTTCCTCGAAGGATAATAGATTTTACACCCTCCTCCATTTTTGTTCCGCGCACTCTTGCAGAGTCCTCAGAAGTCTGAGTCGGTTCGTGTGACACATGTTTAAATTCTAATTTTTCATCTTTAAGAATTCTTACAATTTCATTACGAATATTTTCGGCACCAAAAAATATTTTTGCTTTTATGCGGTTTCCAGCAATTCGTTTTGGATCAGATGGAAAAAGTGAGGCTTCTCGAATGTTTTTTAAGCGAAGCATCATCATGGTTAGACGTTCAAGACCCATTCCAAAACCGCCATGGGGAGGCATGCCATATTTGAATATGCTTAAATAATCTGTAAAGCTATCAGGAGTCATTCCCTTTGATTTGATCCCTTCAATCATTGAATCATAGGTATGTCGACGTTGTCCTCCAGATGTGATTTCTGCACCACCACATAATAAATCGAAGGTGTTTGTTAGATCTGGATTATCTTCTTTAGGGAAAGAGTAAAAAGGGCGTTTGCTTGTTTTCCAATCTGTAATAAATATAAAGTCTGTTCCAAATTTTTCTGAAGCATATTGGCACAGATCTCGTTCTGCTGCGGGGGTTAAGTCTGTTTCGGAACGCTCATCGATTCCTGTGCGTTGATAATAGAGCTCTTGAGCATCTGCAAATGTGATGCGTGGAAATGGAACATCAGCAGGTGCCTTGATTATTTTATTTCCTAGTATAGCAATTTCAGAAGAGCAATGTTGATGGAGGTAAGAAACAATAAATTTCATGCAATTTTCTTGAACATCCATAATTTCATGCCAATGATTAAAGAAACCCATCTCAAATTCTAATTGTTTACCTTCTGTTAGATGTCGAGTCGTATTAGAATTTTCGGCTCTAAAAAATGGCATCAAGGCAAAAACGCGTTCGTTAACACCAACCATGATTTGCTTGTAAAGCTGGCTGCTTTGTGCGAGTGTTGCTACATGTCCAAAATAGTCGACATTAAAAAACTCGGCCCCGCCTTCTGAAGAGGCCCCAATGATATTAGGTGCAAAGTATTCAACACCTTTTACGTTATCATGCATGAAAAGACGGTAGGCATGTGCGATTTCGGCTTGAATACGGAAAACAGCTTGAATTTGGCGGTTTCTTACTGCAACCGAACGATGATCAAGGATGAATTCGAGATCAGAGGAAATTTCAGGTTTGTAATATTCCACGGGTGGTGCTTCGTTTATTGGTACTTCAACAGTTATTATTGGTTCTACAATTTCGACTCCTGATCCTGCTTGAGCGGATGCAACGACACGACCTTGGATTGATAAAATAGACCCTGGTTGTAAGTGTGAAATTTTTTTATATTCGTCTTTGGATTCAATTACTATTTGGGAGAAACCGTTTCGGTCTCTAAGAATTAGAAAGTTCAGTTTTCCGAATGGACGTAAATTATTAAGCCATCCTCGTACTGTAATACGTTTATTTAAGTGTTGTGAGAGCTCGGATGATAAAATTCTATTCATTTTTACTTCCATTAAATCAGGTTTAAATCCTCAGATGGATCATTGTAACCAAAATATAGATTTGTGAAAATCAAAAGAAAAAGATAAAATTTGGTTAAGAAATTTTTCCGTTTTTTCAAGTAAAGATTTGCACAATTAATCTTATCTATAGTAAAAGTTTTTCATCCAATTTAAAACAAAAGGAAAAAAAAGAATGAAAAAATTATTATTTTCTGGCTTAACCTTTGTCCTATGTTTTCAAGGTCTGCTAGCATCGCATTGCCAAATGCCTTGCGGGATTTATCACGATGAAATGGTCTTTGATCAAATCGATCAAT
Organism: Parachlamydiaceae bacterium; assembly: GCA_013816265.1. Lineage (GTDB taxonomy): Bacteria > Chlamydiota > Chlamydiia > Chlamydiales > Parachlamydiaceae > JACDES01. Next base: position 6,482 of record JACDES010000117.1, read on the forward strand.
ATATTGAAACAATGGCGAAGGGAATAAGTATCTTAACCGAAAGTAAATTTACTACAGTTCAAGAAAAAAATGAATTTATTCGTTGGGTTGCTCTCAAAGAAACTGCGTCAGATGTAGCTGCTGAAATTATAACGACCTATTTTTTGCAGCAAAAAATAAAAGCTGGCGAAGATAATACTGTTGAACGATTGGTAAGTGCTCATAAGCTATTATTTTATCTCATGACAATTAAGCAAACAGCGGATTTAAAATACTTAAATGACTTCTATCAAGAGTGGGAAAAATTTAAAATGATGTTCCATATTGAAGGATATGCATGTAGAATGGAACAGGTGAAATTGAAAAAATGGGCTGAAAAAGAAAAACAATTGAAGAGTAAAAATCAGACCGGAAAAGATTCAAGCGCTGCTCCAGATCACGACCACGATCACGAACATGACCATGATCATGACGATCACGATCATCCTCACACGCATAATTGATGGAATTATGAATAACCGCAGGTATTATCCTGCGGTTATTTAACTTTGAAACATTCGTGTGTAAAAATACCGAATAATATGCCAAGGATGTCTTAAAAAATAGATGAGAAGTTTTGTATAAGTGATACTAGTGATTGGTTTTTTTACTAAATCAAGATTCAATAGTGAATCTTCAAGCCACTGTTTGTGCACTTCAATGAATAGTTTTGGTAAAGCATTAATTGAATAAAAACCAACCGATGCACTTTCAGAGGAAGCATTTAGAAGATTTCCTCCTTTAATATGACAGACAAAAACCGTTGTAAAAGCTGCTAGACGATTAATAGGGGTGTATTCACCGCTTTTTCTTTCTATTTCAACGATAAAACCTGTTTCCTCTTTAATTTCTCTTATTGCTGCTTGTTCTGCTGTTTCGTGTAGATCAATGCCTCCTCCAGGTAATACCCAAACAGGTATGTCTTTTCTTTGTACTAACAAAATTTGAGTTTTGTCTTCATTAAAAACAATTCCTATTGCAGCCGGATATATGGACATTATTTATTCCAAGAAGGTTTAGTGTGAGCTTTTTTGTGTGTCCCTGAATGAATGAAAAAAAGGACATAAGGGACCTAAAGGACAAAAAGGACTTAATAATGATCGTCACTTTTGCGACATAGGTCCTTTTTTTATAAGATAATAATCCTTTCAAGATTTTTTTTAGTAGTCCTTTTTTGATGATATAATCGATCTTTCATTGACAAAGAACAGCGGAAAAAACTATAGTAGTTTTGCTTAACACAATTCAATTTGATAATTGCCCAAGTGGTGAAATTGGTAGACACGCCAGATTTAGGTTCTGGTACCGCGAGGTGTGTAGGTTCGAGTCCTATCTTGGGCATTTTAATGGACAGGTCATAGATAATGACGCTGTCCATTTTTTTTATTATAAAAATAAGTGTTTTTTATTTTTTCAATATATGACGAATTTATTCATTTAATCTATTTTTGAATGCGGAATGGGGAATACTCAAAAAAGAGCAGATTGAAAATGTCCATAAATTTTAAATGAAATGGTCGCAAAGCCATTTGATGAAGACAAAGTTATTTTTATATACTATGCCAACTCTTCGCAATACTCTAAGTATCGATTAGGGAACGATTCAATTATCAAATTGAATCTAGATTTGATGAAATCGATAGATGATCCGCAAGAAAGGGCAAATTTAAATCATCGCTTTGCTCAAAAAGCCGTTGAATATATATTAGCTCAGGTTATTACTTAATCATCATTGAATTTGGTCTTCAAGGATTCGACCTCTTCCATTTCAATCCGATACCCTTCTTTTTCATTGCCGTTCATTTTCAGAATTTTAAATTTGCTAAAAGGGGGAAATAGGACCTCATTTTCAGGCAAATTACTAAAATCTTTTACTTGTTTTCCTTTTAAAGATTGTATTGTAAATTTTACTCTTGAACTATTGGAATTGATCGGACCACCACCTGCGAAGCCACCACCTGTTCCTGATGTGCTCAGGAAGGCTCTATCCCAAATAATGTTATTTATTTGAAATTCTTTAATACTGCTATGGGGCAGATATGTCATTCGAGTAACTTTATTTTTATCTATATATTTCTCTGGAAGTGCTTGAAGTTGGCCGGCTGTCATCAAACAAATGAAAAGTATTTCTTTTGCAACTTTTGATATTGTTTCTTCATGATTTAGTCTGAGTCGTTCATTTGTGCATGAGGAGGCATAAGGGAGTTGTCCAATTCGTAATTTACCATTACGAAGTAGGGAGTTCATTGATGAATATAGGCCATGAGATGTGTAAAGATGGATAAAAGGGGATTGCTGATTGAAAGGGGAGTTAGAGTCCGTTGTTGAGTTTTTAAGTTTCTCGAAAATGATAGATTTATTTAGATAATTTATAATTTCATCATTAGTAATGTTATTCCATTTTAGATCTAATTGATTCCATCCTATCTCATCAAAAATATCAATTAATTCATGACTTTTGGCGGGGGTATTTACCATCAATTTTTCATCATATCTTACTGATAACCCTATGTCGTTAGGATTATTTTTTGTTCTATATTCATTGAAAATATTATTGATATAATTTTTAGCTAACTTTTTTAATTGTTTTGAGTGAACGTCCGGGCTTTCTAGGTATAATTGTGCTCTATGTGGGTGTAGAAAAGGAATATCAAAGGGGGAGCTGCTTTGATAAAAAAATGAATGGAGAGCCTTTAAAATAAGTAGTGCGATGGTATTTATTATTGGAATTAAAAGGAGAGTGCCAGCAATGAAGTGTTTTGTTTTTTTCAATTTTGAAATGTCGGTACCTGAAAAACAAATTGAAAAATTTCTTTGTGCTTCTTTATAAGGTTGAATGAATAAAACATTTAGATTGGTTTTATTTAAAGAATTGTAGCTTAGGTAGTTCATATAAAATAATTTAGTTTTTTTGTGTATAATATTAACATAATTAATAATTAATTTAGATGTAAATCGTATGTTTTTACGAAATTTTATTAATAAGGTTTGTAAATAGATATAAATATATTGAGGCTGCATTTTTGTTTCGGTCTTATATTGTACCGTGATTGAGGTTGGGGAAGTGTGTGGAGGTCTGGTTAATGTTAAATTATTGAGGGTATTTTGTGGGACTATTACTTCTGGCTCATGCCGTCCTTACAGGACTCGATGCTTTTTTTTCTAGTACCCAGGCCTCCGCTTTCGCTGCGACCTGGGCTATTTCATGCCGGCCCTACAGGCCTAACGAGAAGGTATTCAAAACGTGGATTATTGTTAATACATTCCCTTAAAGTTAACGAAGATGTATTCATAAAATGAAATCTATCGCTAATGCGCGTTTAGATCTGACTAAATAAGAGCATCCTTGTTAGGCCTGAAGGGCCGGCATGAAATAGCCCAGGTCGCAGCAAAGCGGAGGCCTGGGTATAAGAAAAAAATAATATTGAGTCCTGTAAGGACGGCATGAGCCAGAAGTGATAAATATCTCAATTAATTGTC
>JACDES010000182.1 GCA_013816265.1 Parachlamydiaceae bacterium
CTCCAAACGCTTTGCGTAGCTTTAAGAAATATATATGCTACAGATTTCCAAAGCTACGCGTAGCGTTTGGAGTGCGAAAGTCCTCTTTCGCTTTGTTATGAAGCGCCATATTTGTCAATATGTCTAGATTTGACGCTTACTTATTGAATCTTCTTCTTATTTTCTTTTTACCTCCAAAAGAGCCTTAAAAACACCAAATTTTTCCTTAGAAATAAATCAGGCTAATTCCTTTATTGAAATCATTCCCCAATCAATCATAATGGCTTTCCATGACGTCTTGGTCTTTTACGAATAACGGGTTCATATAAAATAAGATCTTTTCAATGATAGGTGTACCAAAAATTGATTCAAGCATAACATACCAACTTTATTGGTCATATTACCAACAATGTTGGTAATTGGTTGTTAATTTCCAACCGATTTTTAACCTACTCCTCCATTCCGAAAGTGAAGGCGTAGGCCTGAATGCCTTTTGGAATATGAAGAGTCAATAAATGACGCCCATAATCACCCTTCAAATCAACAATATCATATTTACGAGGATCCTGCACAAATATCTCACCTTTAGTATTCATATCCTTAGTGAATTATTTTTCATTTAATGACTTACCATCAAGATCTACTGTAATTGGTAGTGAGCTAGTTCCTTCTAATACCAAATAAACACGCCCCCCAACAAAATTGAGCTCTAAAATGGATTCATCACTTTCTGATTTAATATATTCCGGTGTAGCTACCCATTCCCCGCTAATTCCTACTTGGTCCTCACCAATTGCTTGAGAGATTTTATAAGATTTGACATTACCCAAAACTAGCTGAGTTTCAGATATATAACTTTTTCTTCCTCTTTTAAAATTATATATATGCTTATCATAAAATACAAAAACACAAAATTATTTAAGAACGCTTCTAAAAAATGAGTAAATCTTATAAGTTTTGCTTTTTCAACCTGAGTTTGTAAAAATAATGACAAAATATAAATTTCCATTCAAAACGACTCATTTATCTTTAATATTAGCCCTATTCATTTGCTGTTCATTTCAATCAAATGGATATTCTTACAAACATATTAAAACAGATGAACCCCAATCGATACATATCCTTGAAGTCGATCCAAATCATTTCAATATTAAGCCGGTTCATGCTTTTAACATGAGTTTAGGAAGAGAAACCGTCGAAACCCTCTCCAAAAAAAATAACGCCATCGCAGCAGTTAACGGCGGTTTTTTTAAAGTTGATAGATGGGAGGGACGACCTTCAGGCATATTGAAAATTAATAATTTTTGGTACGGATTGCCTTTACAACCCCGCGGAGCTATTGCATGGGATCATAATGCAAAAACTGTCTTGATGGATCGGGTGACAGCTTCTGTCAAAATATCTTTTTCAGGGAAAACATATCTTATTGATGGCTTAAACAGACCCAGAAAACTAGATGAAATCATTTTATACTCTTCTCAATTCAATTCAACAACCCTAACATCTCCAGAAGGAAAAGAATTTATTATCATCAATGATAAAGTTGTCGCAATTCGAAATGAGGGAAATAGTGCAATCCCTCCCAATGGATTTGTGTTATCAGTCGGAAAATGTGAAAGCTCCGATTTTTGTAATCATATCCTTGTTGGTATGCCAATGTATATCAATATTGAAATCACACCGCAATCAAACGAGTCAACATTAAAATTATGGAATTCAGTTCCCAATATTGTAGGGGGTACTCCCCTGCTTATTAAAAATGGACATATCATTAGAGATTTTTCTCCAGAAAAAACTATAAGCTCTTTTTTAACAGCACGTCATGCTCGTACGGCAGTGGGAATCTTACCAAATGGTCATTGGATCTTTGTCGTAGTTGATGGTAACCAGGAACATTTAAGCAAAGGCATGACAATGGCAGAATTGGCAGACTATATGTTCAATCTAGGATCCATTGGAGCTCTAAATTTAGATGGGGGTGGCTCATCTACAATGGTGATTGCAAATAAAGTTGTAAATGATCCTCAAGGCGATATTGATGAGGATCAAAGTTTAAAAAAAGTCCGAAAAGTTTCTGATGCCATTTTAATTTTGGAAAAAAATGAATACTAAAATCTTGTTATACTCTTTTTGCTTGTATTTAAGCTGTAACAACCTCTACGCAAATACATATTCTGATTTTGATCAATATCAAAATAAATACACAAAAGATGAACTAACAAAGAAAATTGAAACGTACCTCAAAAAAGATGATGAAATCACAAATTATTTTTCATTTAGTGATAATGAATTTCAAGTCTTTGCCACACCAAACGACAAAATAACGTCTAATCCTGAATTTGTACTCAAATTATCTTCAATATCACAACAAAAATACGAAACTCGCTCACATAAAAAATTGGATCAAATGAAAATTGCGATTGATCCAGGTCATTTTGGTGGGTGCTTCTCATCTTTGGAACAACGAAGAATTTTTGTTACGCAAAAAAATTGCTCTCATATTTCAGAGGAAATTCTTTTTGAAGAAGCAACTCTGAATTTATTAACGGCAAAAATCCTCAAGTCTCTTTTAGAAAAAGAAGGCGTAAGCGTACTTTTAACTAAAGAAAACCTAGGCTGTGGTGTTTACGAAAAAAATTTCTGGGTATGGCTGAAAGAGCAACCTCCTTCAAATAAATCCAATTCAGAATATTTTAGAAATGGTTATAATCCCAACGACCTGAAAGCAAGAGCAAAAAAAATCAATGATTTCCAACCCGACATAACTATTATCATTCATTATAATGCTCACAATGATACCAACTCAAGGACTGGTGAGGCAATTTTAACGAACGCCAATTACAACATGGTTTTCGTGGGAGGAAGTTTTTGTAAAGGAGAACTTAAAGATCCGGAAGATCGCCATGAATTTGTAAGTTTATTGCTCACAACTAACTTGGAAGACTCTATGAATTTAAGTCGAGAGATTCTTTCTAGATTTACTAATACCTTAAATGTTCCTTTGGTTAATGAAGATATTCCTTATTTAAAGAGAATGTCCATAAAGATTGAAGAGGGATTATATGCAAGAAATTTAGCTCTTACACGCCTTGTCCATAGCCCTTTGTGTTATGGTGAATCGCTCTGTCAAGATAATATAGAAGAATGTCAGCTTTTGAATGCAAAAGATCTTATTGTCGATGGTATTATAGGGCCTAAGCGTGTAGAACTTGTTGCAAAAGCCTATTTTGAAGGAATTCGTGCTTACATACTTTCAAAGAAGTAAATATAAACCCATATTAGTACCTTTATTGGTATAAGAGTAAGCGTCAATTGTAGACACGTTGACAAATTGGCACTTCATAACAAAGCGAAAGAGGACTTTCGCACTCCAGACGC
>JACDES010000001.1 GCA_013816265.1 Parachlamydiaceae bacterium
ATTGATCCAAGAATATGTGTAGCAATCAAATAAAAAATCAAAAGGGTTCATGATGTGTTTTAGAGGTTATTATATAAAATCAAGTTAGGTTGATGCGTATGTCCTGAAAGGACGGCATAATCATGTACGTATCAATTGCCGTCCCTACAGGACTCAATTATTGTTTGTACTGCCCCAGGCCTCCGCTTCGCTGCTACCTGGGCTACTTCATACCGGCCCTTCAGGCCTAACAAATGGAACATTCTTTAGAAAAATTGTGGACTAATATCAGTAAAAGAAATAAGGCAATTATCACATTTTTTTCTTATTTTGACAGCATTGGGCTTTTAACAAATGCTCTCCAAGCTGACGATGTCGCTTGGTTTATATCTAACCTAATCTAACTCCATATATACTCAAAAAAGAACAGAGCCTATTTTAGAACTGTTCAAATATCTTATGTTAGTTTTACTCATTTCTTTTATTAACTATCTTCTCTTGTTTTTATTTCAATTTTTGGTTAAAAGAATAGTCCTTATTGAAACAAAAATGTAGTTCTCTAGTCTTTTTCTTCAATATTTTATTTACTTTAACCAAAAGAGAAATCATATGTCATCACCTGTATCTGCTGGCTCAGCTGCCGCTCAACCTACTTATCAAGGTACACATGAAACAAAAAGCGCAGGTGATTCAAAAGGACAAGAACCACAGCAAAGCAGTATTGTAACAGATATGATCGGCGGCAAAATGTATGCAATTAAAGACGGAAAACCTTTTAAACGCATTAAAATTGGCGCTCCCATTAGTCCAGAATTGATAGCAGCCCAACAACAATTGAGCCAAGAAAAAATCGACTTGCAGATGAAGGCAGCACAACTAGATAAATCTAGAAAAGCGATCTCTATTGAATACGAGGCTATTACAAAAGAAGGAACTCGCCTTGAAGCTGATCGTAAAAAACTTGAGGAAGATAAACAAAAACTTGCGCTAGACCAAAAAGAAGTCGATCAATTAAAGGCAAAATTAGATGCCAAAAGAACAGAACTTACGGTTCTCCAACAAGATCAAAAAGACAAAAAAATATCTTCCGAAGAATTTAAAAGTGAAATTGCAAAAGGAATGGGGATAAAAAATGAGCATGATGCCAAATTTGCAGAATTAAATGCTAAAATAAAACAGTATAACACCGATTTTGCAAATGTTAACAAATCTGTCGAGATGTATAACATCAAATATCCGGATGTAATAAAACGCATGACACAAAGTACCGCACAAATTGAAGAATTTGAGAAAGAAGCTTCACAGTATAAGCAAAAGTCTGATGATCTTGATAAAAAAATGAAAGCCTCAGAAGATGCTCAAAAGTTGGTTGCAGTAAAAGATCTCGGCAATTGGAAAGTCATCTTTATTGAACCCGATCGAATGCTAATGAGCATCCCCTGCTATAAAAAACATGCAATGAAAACAGGAGTTATTGAGGAGATTTCTTGGGTGGATAAATGTGTTTTAGAAGGCGATAAAAATATGGTTTTTAAAAATATTAGATGCCTTGCATCAAGCAAATTTGATGATTTTTTAAAAAAACATCTATTTTATTATTACCATAAATTAGATTTGTATGAATTTATCCAAGAGGCTGAAAAAGAAACAACTGCCCTTAGAGCAAAAAAAGACGATTGCATAATTTGTTAATGATCCAAAAGACGTTAGATAAAAAAATATTTACATAGAATCTTGGATTTGCAATAACCCGTAAGAGAAAACCAACCTTATCGGAGGAAATTATGAAAACCCTATTTTTATCTTTATTTGCTGTAGTTGCAAACGTTATGTGTCATATAAACGCAGCTGAGATGATGGATATATCAAGTTATCCAACTCTTGGAGACCCTAAATCGCCTGTTCAAGTCGTTGCATTTTTAGAACCAAAATGCCCAGACAGTAAAAAATATAACAATGAATCATTTCCTAAGCTGCAATCGGAATTCATTAACACAAATAAAATCAGCTATTCTGTAATTGTCACCTCTTTTATTCCACAATCAATGCCAGCGGCTATTGCATTATTATGTGTGTATCATCAAGATGCTAACAAACCAAATGCAATTCTTTTCTTTAAATATTTAAACTATATTTATCAAAACCAACCTTCAGAAAGAGACAATTGGGCTACTATTGAAGCCATGCAAAAATTTGCAGCAAAAGCGAGTTCTGACATTGATCAAAACAAGCTAAAAGCGTGCATTGAAAAAGGTGCTTTTGAGGCTGAAATAAAGAAAAATACAGCTTTAGGTGATAAAATGATGGGACATCTTTCTACACCAACTATATATGTAAATGGTGTTAAAATTGAAAATTCTGATGATACAATAAATTTTGATAATTTAAAAAATGCTATTCAAAAAGAGTTAGACAGCAAAAAATCCAAGTAATGGGCTCATTTGGGTTGATTCTTTAATGAAGGCAACCCCCTTATGGCGCTTCATAACAAAGCGAAAGAGGACTTTCGCATTCCAAACGCTCTGCGTAGCTTTAAGAAATTTTATGCTACAGATTCCAAAGCCACGCGTAGCGTTTGGAGTGCGAAAGTCCTCTTTCGCTTTGTTATGAAGCGCCATATTTGTCAACAAGTCTACAATTGACAATAACTCCAAAGAGGCACTCCCAGCCACTAGTGCATAACAACAAAACTAATTTTACAGTTCACACGGAACTTAGTCACCTTGTTATTTTCAACAAGCCCTTCAATATGCTCTACGTTAACCTGACGTATGTTTTCTATCGTTTTAGCAGCTTCTAGAACGGCAGATTTAATTGCCTCGTCTACTGATTGACCTTCACTGATGACCTCAATGACTTTTACTATCGACATAAAATCCTCCCTTTTTAATAATGGGTTATCAATAATGATTTTGAATTCGTTGTTTAATCAAATTTAAAAGACAAAATTTCTTTCTGCAATTTCAGGTTTAGTATGTATCTCACCTTTCAGAACGATAACACCGCCCCTGATATTTTCTCTCAACTGTTCAGGTGTAAAATAAACCGCTGCCTCTTGAATCCTCGTTAAACTTTCGTATGTAGTAATCAGATTATTGGGTGTGTTTTGTCTACTATCTAATACCAAATCACCTATTTGAAATTTGTAATCAAAATGAGGGCATGGCTTTTTGCATTCAATTGTGATATATACTCTATCGGTATTGGTATCCCAATGTCCTACTGAAATGTTCCATTCATGTTCTGCAAAAGTGAAAGATGGTAATCTAATACTATCATTAGCTGTAAGAGTCAAATATGGTTCGATAGATACAACTGGTATACGACGCCCAAACTGAACTGTGTTTTGATCAATTGGTTTTACATAATCACCCATTCGCATTGATCTAATTTCCCTCTGTTTTGTCTTATTAAAAAATGCAGCCCACTCCGTTTGATCTTGTTCAGGTAATAAGTTGCTCATTTTATCGAATTCAGTTTTTGAAAGTTGCTCAAAACGCACATGATCTATTAAACGCTCCCCTCCAATAATTTTTTCATTCATTATTGCCTGCACACTCAAACCTCTTTCTTCTGCTTGATGTTCAAACCTCCTCAATAAAGCATTAAAAATATCACCTTCAAATACTTGAAGATTTTCCTTCTTCAAAAGATCCAAGAGATATTCAGAAGGAATGGTCGTGATATGATCGCTTAATAAAAGCACTCCAGCAAATTTTTCTAAGTAATTGTTTAATTTAATACTCATCGGACTGTTATATTCGACTGGCCATTTGTTTATAAAACTTATGACTTCATCTAAAGTACCAAATTCCTGTTCTGGTAATTTTGTGGCAATAGCCTCCTTAAGACTATCGTAGGATAGATAATCTGCTAACCAATACAATTCGGCCAATTCATCGACATCTGTAGTATTTATCAGATCCAATTGACTTGATTGAGGTAATTTTCCAATCAAACTTTCTTGTATCGATGTACTCAGATCTTTGCTAAACAGCTTTGTCATTGTTTCTAGCTGATCAGACAACGATTTTTGAGTGTCTGCATCAATAGTTTTACTTTTTGCTAAATCCGCAATTTCATCTATAATTTTTTTTGTGGCTTCCTCGTTACCTATTGTTATTTTGTTTAGATCCGCTATTAAACTTCTTACCTTTTCATTAGTCATTTTTGGTAATTCTTCTCGTATATTATCTAATTTATCCAATAAATCCCTAATCGGCTTCTGCATATCATCCAATAATGACTGATATGATTCTTCCATATTTTTTCTTCTAGCTGCAAATTCCACTTCATCTATTTCTTCCCATGCAGCACTAAAATTTTCCATCATCTCTTTAGAAACGGCTTCGATTTTCTCTAAGGGCTTTTGAAGTTTTTCTTGAGCACGATCAATAACTTTTCTAATATTATTTTTCAAATCAATATTATCTTTTGCAAACTCTAAAAGGCTTTTAATGGAATCTTCAGAATAATCCTCAAGTTTTACTAATTTATGATCGCCTCCCCTCACTCCCAATTCCATTTTTTCATCATCATCGAGTCCACGAACCTCTAAACCTAAACCAGAGCCAGAATCCATTTTTTTTGCAGGCTGTTTTGACCTAAAATCATCAAGATTATCAAAAAAAGGAATTTCTTCTTTCAACATTGCTAGATTAGCTAAAATGTGTTTTCCTTCTTTTGGTACGAGTTGTAAATCTAACCCCTTTTTGCCAGCTTCTTTTTGAACTATTTCTAATTCTTTATTTATCTTATCGACATCCCTTTGTTGCTGTGCTTTCAATTTGACAAGTTCCTGGTCGGCTTCGGCTATTTTTTTTTGTTGATATTCATCAGCCCTTTTCATGACATGGATACCCTTTCTGTGAGCTTTGTCAAGGGCGGAATCAGCTACTTCAATAGCTTTTTGTTGATAGATTCCCACTTTATCTGCCCGTACAGGTATATTTTCATTTATCTGATGGAGTGAAAATAGAAGATTTTCATATTCATCTTGAACATTAATTTGCTCTTTTGGCTTCAGCTCAGAAATTAGCCGAGATCCTAAATTTTTAATAAAATTTTCTTCTTTAAAAGCCCATTCCTGATTTTCTTTGATAAACGAGAAGACTTCCAATACAACCCTTTCTCTTCTGTGCGTAAATGTATTTTGGAACCATAACTTGATGGATGTCAGAATATTAGGATTGCCGGTTTTGATGGGAACATAACGCTTATTTCCCTCTTTTTTAAAGTCTATTTCATTAAGATTGTTAGCAGTCATTAAAGAATCCATTACATTTTTGAACTCTCTTTGTGATTTTAAATGCATGTAGTCCATAAAAACCTCGTTTTTAATAACACAAACACCAACTAAAAATCATCCAACTCACATTATAATTATATTTTTAAATTAACATCAACATTTAATTCAACTATTTTAAAATGATAGTAAACAAAGTAATTTCTTTAGTAGTAAAAAGGCAATATAAATTTTTTATTGACACGATTTATGTAATACGATACTGAATAAAGAATGGAAAAATAGAGGAGGATCTATGTCTAGGGAAAAGGTATATAAAGAAATTAAAGAAATGTTTGGTTTAGTCCCTTCGATGTTCAAAGAAGTGCCGGATTCAACTTTGGAATTAGAGTGGCAACTATTCAAAAAAGTTCAATTTGATAACGGTGCCATTCCCAATAAATATAGAGAATTGATTGGCTTAGCTGTTAGTAGCGTAACAAAATGTAAATATTGCATTTTTTTTCATACTGAAATAGCTAAATTGATGGGTGCCACAAAAGAAGAAATCGAAGATGCGCTTCATTATGCAAAATCAAGTGTGGGTTGGAGTGCATATATTTCAGGACATCAGTTCGATTTTGACACATTTAAAAAAGAAATTAAAGATGCCTGTGAATATGTGAAAAAAAAATAAAAACATGACGTTTAGCAATGTTGTGGCTTGTATAGATTGTAGCGAAACTAAATTGATTTCAAATGGTTCATGTTTTATTCTATTTTTGTTAGTTTTTTGTAACAAGTTAACCGAACGGCATAGGACTTTATGACATTAATATTTATTTTCGGTGTTGGTTTTTATTTTCTTCTAATGGCATTGATTGGTTATTTTGCTAGTCGACGTGTTAAAACCATGGAAGACTATCTTGTTGCAGGACGACGTCTACCTTTCTATCTGGCTTTACCCACAATAGTGGCGACATGGTTTGGAGCTGGATCTTCGATGGGTGTTTCCGGAACAGTCTATTCCGAAGGCTTTTATGGTGTCATTGCAGACCCTTTTGGTTGTTCGCTTGCCCTTTTAATTGCAGGTCTATTTTTTGCTGCCCCCTTTCGTCGTTTACGATTATTGACCATTTCCGACCTACTAGGAAATGCCTATGGCCCTTCTTTCGAACGAGTTTCAACTCTAATCGTTCTCCCTTTCTATATAGGAACACTAGCTTCTCAGATGCTTGCGATGGGATACGTTTTTCAGATTGTTTCCGGGATTAGTTTTGAGATAGGAATTCTTATCGGAGCCCTTATTGTTGTTTCCTATACTGTCTCGGGAGGGATGTGGGCGGTAACAATCACAGATTTTATTCAATTCGGTCTCTTAACATTAGGTTTGATTATCATTGTTCCTATCTGCTTAGAACAAGTTCAAGATCGCCAAGCGGTTTTTAATACATTCTTAAATGAATTTTCAACAGTGATTCCTCAAAGCAACGGTTCATCTTCGGTTGATTGGCTTTCGTATGCTGGAAGAATACTCATGACAGGCTTAGGGGCTATCATGGGACAAGATCTCTTGCAACGTTTTCTTGCCAGTCGTTCTGAAAAAATTGCTCGTTATAGTGGTGTTGTGGGAGCTTTCACTTATTTACTGTTGGGATTGATTCCCCTATTCATTGGTATAGCGGGTCGTGAAATTTATCCTGCGCTTGAAAAACCAGAACACTTGATCCCGCTACTAGCTAAAGAGTTCCTTTCGCCTATTGCTTTCATGCTATTTGCCTGCGGCCTATTTTCTGCTATTATGAGTACAGCTGACAGCTATCTTTTAGCGGGAACAACTTTAGTTACCAACAACGTATTACTGAAGATATGGCCTGTATCGAATGAAAAAAAGAAGCTTTCAGTATTACGATGGGTCAATATTTTCATCGCATTAACTGCGCTGGCATTAGCATTTTCAGGTCAATCCATATTTAATATGATGGTTCATTCGGGAACGACATTATTTGTGGCTATTTTTGTGCCGGCAACGGCGGCACTTTTCTGGAAAGGGGCCAATCTTGCAGCAGCCTGGAGTTCTTTGATAGGTGGTACTGCGTCATGGCTTGGATTTTTATATTTCAATCCAATGAAATATAATGGCTTGAATGAAGATTTCCTTTTTTCTGCAGCAGCATTTGGAGCACTCTTTTCACTCTTCGCTTATATTATTGTTTCTCTGTATAAATTCTTCCAAGAATCTTCACAAAAGCAACGTAAAGAGTACCTACACTGATAATAAAGGAATGTATGTCTAAACCAAATATATTTATGTTTTCTGGTCAAGGGACTCAATATTATCAAATGGGTAAGGATTTATATGAAAATGTTCCTTTCTTCAAACACGAACTTGATTGGGCGGATGAAAAAGCTTCCTCGCTCTTAGGATTTTCATTAATAAAAGAAATATACAACCCTAATCACACCATTCATGATAACTTTGATGATATACAGATAACCCACCCAAGCCTACTTATTATTCAATATGCTCTTACAAAATTATTGATTGAAATGGGAGTGCAGCCAACTAAATGTCTGGGTTCCAGTTTAGGGGAATATATTGCCGCAATATTTGCAGGCATATTTTCTTTTGATGAAGCTCTCAAAATACTTATTTTTCAAGCTAAACTTTTTTCAGCCAGATGTTCTAGTGGAAGAATGATGGCTGTAATAGATGATCCTATTATTTTTGAGAACTTTTTAAAAAATAAATCTGAACTTGTGGGAGTAAATTTTTCATCACATTTCGTGATTTCAATGCCCACAGACCATTTACAGAACATGAAAGAAATCCTCACGAGTAAACAAATTAGTTTTCGTTTACTCCCTGTAAAGCTTGGTTTTCATTCACAGTTACTTGATGTTGCAAAAGAGGAATTTCTACTTTATTTAAATTCTATCAGTATGAGCGATCCCAAATTGCCACTGATTTCATGTGCTCAGAGTGATATCTTAAGTAAAGTACATATAAATCACTTTTGGGATTGTGTGAGAAAGCCAATCTTATTTAGAGAAACAATTTTAAAATTAGAATCTGGTCAAGAGTATAATTATGTCGACATTGGTCCAAGTGGGACGCTTTCTACATTTGTCAAATACAACCTATCTTCTGAATCAAAATCGTCTTTTTTTTCTATTATGACTCCATTCGGCCAAGATACTAAAAACTTTAATAAAGTTTGCCAACAACTTGCCAATTGAATTCTTGGAAAGCTGAAAAAGAGACTTCTTTCAGTTTAAACACAAAGACACTAAGGCACAAAGAAATCAATCGAGCCCTCTTTGTGTCTTCATACCTTAGAGTCTTTGTGTTGAATTTTTTAACTCATTAAAGTAGCTCCATTTTCTGAAATGTTTTTAGACGATTAAATTCGCAAACCAAACCTCCCTAATCGTGTGGTATGATATTAGCTGGGGTTATGATTTTTATTCCTCAGGTGGCAGTAAAAGTCTTCCTCTATAATCATCAAGATGCTGGATCTCCAACTCAACTTGCGTTAACAATACTTGTTTCATATTAGGAGATAACCCTGAAACCATAAAAACAAAATCGAAATGGGAACTTTCGCTCAATAGATTACTGACGAGAGATAATTCGTTATAAAGCTCTAAAATCTGCTTATCATTCGGATCTCCCTTTGAAGTGATGTGGGCCAAAATAATATTATCAATCAAATCGAATGTCGCAATCATGACAAATAATAGAGTTGCTCCACAACAAGAAGAGCGGAAGAAAAGTTGTTTTAACACCGTTTCATCTTTATAAAAATCTCCCCATACCACCCATGAAGGGCCCATTGCTGCAACATCTACTAAAACCCCTAAAAATTTTAATGCTAAAGATATCTTGGGTCTCAATTGACTTGCAACAGTCTCCTCTTTTATTCCATGACATTTATTCCATAGCCCCTTCCAGGCACGTTGAGAAAATATGGTTACCGCAAGCGTAGATAAATATATACCCGACCCAATTACTCCTGTAGTTAGTATCCCTGCTGCAATTGGGTTACTTGTTATATGTTCTTTTGTTTTAGAGAAAGTGTAATCCGAAAGACAATACTGAAAAACTGTATTCAATATTGGCCCAAAAATATAACCCGTATTTTTACAAATCCTTTTTCCACAACTTTCTTTTGGTTTTTCTATTTGATCATCTTGTAATAATACATCCCAATAATTTGATGGAATGGATTCTCTAGATGTAGGATCTCCTTTTGATTGGTTCAATCGAAGGATATAATCCATCTTATCTTCAAGGTTTAGCTGGATAAAAATATCTTTATTAGAAGTAATGAGTCCAACCATTTTCGTTCTAACACCTTCTAGTTTTTTCCCTGTTTCTTCTAATTTTTTCTGCCTAATAGCCTGTATGATTTTATCTATTGTTAATTGTATAGATCTAGTAGGCAACAACGAACCTGACACAAACATGACGACGAATCCTGGGACTTTCAGTCCATCAGGACAATAATCCAAACAAGGTAGTGATGATGATATTTGCGACAAAAGAGATAAGACTACCGAGCTTATTAAAACCTTCGTTTGATAACTCTTACCCTTACCTGCATTTTTCATCAACACATATTCAGGCTGACTTTTTTTCCCAAGTACGTCATCAATAGCTGCACTAATAGCCCAATACTCAAATCCAAAAAAAGCCAAGACACTTCCACCTGCAAAAACTTCACCGATAGGTAACTTCATAGCGATTGGAATTGTTGGAATTTTAGCAGCTGCCGAAAAGACCATACTAATACCCTTTAAAGAAGGTCTACCGCAACTTGCAAGATCAACTAATTGAGATCTTTTGATGCAGCGTTCATAGATACAATTAGCTAATACATCACTATCCATCACTACACGATATACTCCTGCTGAGTTAGACATTGGTCCTGCGGATAATTGAATGCTATCGTTAGAAATTTTATTAGGAGTCATCATTTTTCCTTATTTAATGTTGAACCACACAGAAGCTAAAACTTGAATTTGGGCCCTGGGCGATATTGAATAATTTAAATTTCGTTTGTGTTCAAAGTCTCAAAAATGGTTTCTAGATTGATATCTAAAGTTGTTTTCTTTGGATAAAGAATGGAACAATAATTATCAAGTAGCTTAAAAGACATCACTTCATACTGCACAAAATTTTTAAATGTTATATAAAAAAAATGTCCACGATTACTAATAGAATCAATCTCTAATAACTCGAAATCGATCATCAAACCACATTTTAGAGCTTTTGAGAGGGCTTCTTTAGCTGTCCAAAGTATGGTTAGATTATCAATATTTAAAAGTGAAAATATTTTTTTTTCATTCTCTGTTAGTTGTGATTGAATAATGTCTATATTTTTGGAATGAATATTTTCTATATCGATGGCCATGGGAAATGCTTCTGGAAATACGATAGCTCCGCCAAGCAAATTTGCATGGCTTATGCTGACTTGGATATTTTGAAATTTGTTATGAGACACAACTGGTTGGCAAAAAATTCCATTCACGATGCATGCATTAGTAAAATTTTCATCCCCAGTGTACGCTGCAATAGCGTTTTTAGAACAATAACGTCCCACAAGATAACTAAACTGTCTTTTAGGAAATTTTAAATTTTCATAATGAGAAATTTCTTCCTCATGCAAAAAATTTGGCATTTCATTTTTCAAACATTCAAAGGATATATTACTAAAGCACAGTCCTACTTTTTTATATTGTCCATCAAAGTTTAGAAAAATGGATTTTCTAAATGTTGTTTCTAAACTATTGACCATTTTTTATTCTTCTAACCAATCCTGTTAGAACTTTGCCTGGTCCAACTTCTTCAAAGTTATCAATCGATTTGTTTAATAACTGTTTAATAATCTGTGTCCATTTGACTGGATGTGAAATTTGATGGGATAAATTTTTCTGTACACTTGTTGCGTCATATAGGTTAGCGCTAAAATTAGAATAAACAGGAATTGAGGGGGGCAAAAAGATAGAATTCTGTAAGTAAAGATCAAATTGTTTTTCTGCAACATTCATAAAAGGAGAATGAAATGCACCACTCACTTTTAAGGGAACAACCAAACTCGCTCCGGCATCTTCAAATATTTTTTGTGCTGAAGCAACTTGATTCATCTCGCCTGAAATCACAAATTGACTATAAGAATTGAAGTTGGCAATAAAAACATTTTGTAAACCGCTATTCTTCAAGAGAGAGGTGACAACATCTTCCCCAAGCCCAACGATTGCTGCCATTCCGCCTCCTTGGATTTGAGACATTAACTCCCCTCTTTTCTTTACTAATTTTAATCCTGTTTCAAAATTGAAAACTCCCGCAGCAAATAGAGCATTATATTCACCCAAGCTATGTCCAGCGACATAATTTGGAGTTTTACCAGATTCCTTAATTTTTTTAAGATAAGAAAGTACTCCCACAGTAAAAAGAGCCGGTTGAGTATATTGAGTTTGATTCAATTGCTGTTGAGTATCTTCTAAACATAATTTTTCTATGGAAAATCCTAAAATAGAATCTGCCTGAGTGGTAATCTCGGGAAATTCTTTGAATAATCCCTCCCCCATTCCTTTAGATTGAGAACCTTGCCCTGGAAATATATACGCTGTCATAATATACCTTTTTTTTCGTCAAATACTACTTAAACATTAAAATAGGTTCAACAATATTTTTAAATTACTTATACCAACATTAACTTTTCTCGCATTCCATTCTTCTTAAGAATATCATCCTTTAAAAGATCTATTGATTCAGAAGAAGGTTGATTTGAACCATAAAGTAATTCGCATAAATTGAAAATGGCTTCCTTAGGTAACGGTTCGGCTAATAATGTCAGATGGCTTGATGAATCAACATCAATCATATGAAAATCCATAATTTGTCGTTCCCAATCTCCCCAATACGCGACGTTTTCAAGTTCCGTTTCTTTCTTAGTGAAAATATTATAGGGTTCTAAGGGGCCCCAAAAAGAACCGCTCTTATTTCTAAAATAGTAACAAGCAACAGTATGTGGCTTTAATAATGGTATAAGTTGGAAGTTATGGATATCATAAGCTTTCTGCACTTTTGCATTTTGCTTAGTCATTAATTGCAGCTGAGAAGCTGTTTTATTTAACCCTCGATTGTTTGCTAACTCAACGAGTTTTTCTAAAAAAACATCATCACTAAAATTGAAATCAATTTCATCTCTATGGACTAATGTCTCAATAATTTTTTCTGGTTCATGACTTTTCATCGCACTCAACATCGTATTTATCGTTTGGAGAAGCTCTGATTTATAAGTGGTATTCACTTTTTTCATATGAATACTATCATGTGTATCGCACATGACAATAGAGTTGACGTTTTCGCCTAACTCTTGTAGTTGTCGAGTAACTTCATAAGCTAATGCTCCACCAAATGAATATCCACCAATATCATATGGACCTTTTGGTTGAACACTTTGGATGATATGTACATAATAACTTGCCATGGCTTGAACGCCTTTTAATGGTTCACGTTCAGTCATGAATCCTCGCGCTTGAATTCCAAAAAAAGCACGCTTACTTTTTTGGGCAAGGTCCTGATAAAATTCAACGCCTCCCAATCCTGCATGAAGCCAAAACACAGGATTTGAGTCCTCCGAAGT
The DNA here is from genome assembly GCA_013816265.1 of Parachlamydiaceae bacterium. Taxonomy (GTDB): domain Bacteria; phylum Chlamydiota; class Chlamydiia; order Chlamydiales; family Parachlamydiaceae; genus JACDES01. The sequence continues at coordinate 12,859 of JACDES010000001.1, forward strand.
ATTCAATCTGATAAGCTCGGGAAACTGCGGAAAACTTTTCTGGTATTTTGAAGAACTCTCATTTTTTTCTAATGAGGGTTCATCTTTACCTGTATTGCAAATAAATAGTACTAGCTCTTGAAAGGTTTTACACTGATTCAAGGATGCCAAATCGATTTTAGAGTTAATTTGAGACTGAACACGCTGAAAAATCTGTAATGATAGTATTGAATCAATTCCATAAGACCATAGAGGTGCAAAATAATCTAATTCGTTTGGTTTTATTCCAACCGTAGCACAAAAAATATCAACGATTGCTTTTTCAATGTTATCATGAGCAATTGGTTTAGTTATTTCCTCTTTTTTTGGCAACCAACAGATTCTCTTTTCAAAAGGATAATTTGGTAATCTAAGTTTATTCGCTTGCTTATTCTTATCAAAAAATTCCCAGTTGACTTCACCACCAGATGCCCAAAATTTTGCCATTTCTATTTTATCAGTATCTTTTGAACTTTCTAATATTGATCGGTGACTTTCCTTAGGCATCTTATAAAAAATATTGATTGAAGTAGAAACCGGATGCTGATTCACGCCTTTTTCCATATAGCTATTAAGCCCTTCGATCAGCTCTTCTTTACTCCTTACTATTAGTGATAACCTAGTCTCCATTTCTTCTCTACAATTACGCAAAGTATATGCAAAATCTGATAATGAAACATCGCGATGTTCTTTCAAATATTGGATCATCAAACTCGCCAATTCTTTTAAACGTTCTTGATTCTTTGCTGAAAAAATTACTAGTTCATCATTAAAGAATTTAGGAGTGTTTTTTTGGAGTTCAGGTTGATCATATTCTTCCATAATAACATGTACGTTAGATCCCCCCGCCCCAAATGAATGCACAACAGCTCTACGAGGTAATTCAATTGTTTTTTCTCCCATAGAAATTTTTCGACGATTCCATTCTTCATTTTTAGTCTTAATTACAAAATGAGAATGGTCTAAATTAATTTCATGATTTATTGGAGAAGAAAATAATGAAGGCACTATTTGTTTATGATGGAGTTGCAAAGCTATTTTTGTTAATTGAGTGATTGTGGAGGCTGCTTCTGCATGCCCTATATTGGCTTTAACAGATCCGATTATCCAATTATTTTTATCATGATTATACTTATCGAATGTCTTCACAATGGCATTGAATTCAATACCATCACCTAAACCATTCCCATTAGCCGCTGTTTCTATATAACTTATGGATGCTGGATCAATTCCACTTTTTTTAAAATGATCTTCCATAAATTCAGCTAGAGGTTCAACTTTTGGTAAAGCAAAATTATCAGATTTTCCTCGATGGTTAATTGAAGTCGATTTAATCAAAGCTAGAATAGTATCATTGTCTTTTTTTGCAGCTGAAAGCGGTTTTAATAATAGAGCACTTACAGCCTCACCTGGAATAAAACCATCTCCATTTGAAAAGCTACGCCTGTCATTTTGACTACTAAGCATTTTTGTTTGAGATAGTGCAAGATATTTTTTAGGATGAATAGACAGATTAACGCCTCCCACAACAGCAAGTTTACACTCACCCTTTTTCAAACTTTCACATGCAAGATGCAAGGCATATCCCGACGCTGAACACATGGTATCCACAGCCATACTGGGTCCACGAAAGTCAAAAAAATGAGATGTTCTATTAGCTATTCCACCATACGTAGAGATGGATGTCATTGCTTCGCGTACTTCATCGGATTGAAAATGGCTGTAATGTTGATACATTGACCCTACAAATACGCCAACTAAGCCATTTAATTTTTCTTTAATATGCTTTCTTGTATATCCCCCATTCTCTAATAAATTCCATGTCGTTTGAAGAAATAATTTTTCATTGGGATCTAATATTTCAGCTTCTCTTGGAGCAATGTTAAAGAAAAGGGGATCAAATTTATCAACATTTTTTATAAATCCACCCCATTTACAATAATTTTTGCCATGGATCTTATTTTGATAATTAGAATGATTCCAGCGCTCTTTCGGAATTTCTACAATACAATCTTTCCCGGATTGTAAATTTGCCCAAAACTCATCGACATTCTCAGCTTCAGGATAATATCCAGCAAGTGCGATAATGGCGATATCTTCATCTTTTTGAGGGGAGAATTCTGTTATAATTTCATTAAATGAAGGAGCTGAGTTTTTTTTTTCTAAGACGCTAACTGTATGACTAGGTTTATTGACAATACTGCCTTCTTTGTGAGTATTTAAATAGTCTGCTAGCTTATTTATAGAGGAATAGTCATATAATATTTTTGTTTCAAAACTTGTTTGAAGCATAGTATTGATTGCTTTTATCCATTCTAAAGCTAGTATGGAATCAAGTCCAAGATCACTAAATGTTTTATTGTGATCAATTTCTTCCTTTGAAACATATAATGTTTTGGATAGTGTTTCGATTAAATCATTTTTAAGTGAATCAGATTCCCTTATATGAATGTCGTTCGGCTTGATAATTTCGTTAGTGGCGCTCTCATTAGATAACATCGATTTTAAAAATGCAGAAAATTCCTGTATTGTTGGATAATCATAAAGAGATTTTGAAGTTAATTTCACTTTCCATTGCGAATTTATCATCTGGATCCATTCAGTACTTATAATCGAATCTAATCCAAGATCGTTGAAATTTTTATCGTCCTGAATATCTTGTGGTGAAGCAAAAAGGACTTTTGCCAAACTTACTCTTAATAGCTCTTGTAAATGATTTGTTTCTATTTTGATTTCTGCTTTCGGTAATGATGGTCTTGTGATTTCTTGTTTTGGTGTGATTGCAACATTTGAATTTAAAGAAGAAAGAGAAATAGTTTTTTGTGTTATTTCTAATTTTTTTGGTTCATGGAAGTCTTCGCCTTTCTCAACCCTAGGAATTGCTTTGGACATGACTTTATCTCCCTTTGGTAACCAAAATCTTTGTTTTGCAAATGGATAGCTTGGAAGGCTGATCTTTTGTATTTTAGAAAGTTCTGTTGGAGTATAGAGATTTTTCCAATCAATTGTTAAACCCTTTACCCATAGTTTAAGCAAACGCTCATACTTATGTTGCTCCATCCATTTGTTTAGAACATCATCAAGATCTTGATCGTTCTCAAATAATGCTAGTGTATCATTTAGATTCTCTTTAGTGCCTAAATAATATTTCTGAGTGGATGGTTGTTCACTTTGAATAAAAAGATTTAATTTTTCTTCCAATTCTGAAAAAGACCGTACAATGATTCCCAAACGCTCATCCATTTGCTCACGGCCTACTTGAAGCATATAAGCTACATTGATGAGTTCGGAGAAACTATATTTTCTTTCTCTGATATGTTCGAGAAAAGAAATCGCCTTTTCTAAAAGTTGTTTCTTAGTTTTTGCTGAAAATAAGAAAACAATAGGATATTCCGATTTAGCGACTTCATGTTTATTTGGAGATACAAATTCCTCCAAAACGACATGGGCATACGCACCTGAAAAACCAAAAGAACTTATCCCGGCCCTTTTTGGACCAGATTCACTATTCCAATTTATATTCTCATGATTGATTTGTAGCGCGGAATTATTTAAATTTATCAATGAGTTTAATTTTTTGTAATTCGGCATTGTTGGTATGATTTTATTCTTCATTTGAAGAATTACCTTAATGATCCCAACAAGCCCGGCAGCTCCTTCGGCATGCCCCATATTTGCTTTACTTGATCCAACAAAACAAAATCCTTTTTTATCAGTGAATTTTTTAAATGCACTTGTTAACGCATTAATTTCTATGGGATCTCCAATTTTTGTTCCCGTCCCATGGGCTTCGATATAACTTAACGTTTCCGGATTAATTTTTGCATTTTCCCAAGCTTTAACAATGACATTTTCTTCTCCCTGTATACTTGGAGCCGTTAGTGAAGGGGTATAGCCACCATGAAGTGCTGCAGATCCTTTAATTATACCATAAATTTGATCCCCATCTTTCTTTGCTTTCTCAAGGGGTTTTAGTAAAATACTTGCAACACACTCTGCAGGAACATAACCATCAGCGGAATCATCAAAACTGAGGCAACGTCCTCTGGGTGATAACGCTTTAATGCTGCTAAAATACCGATAATGTTCTGATGAAAGGAGTAAATTTGTGCCGCCAACGAATGCCATATCACATTCTTTATTTCTCAATGCTACACATGCTGCATGTAATGCAAATAATGATGAAGAACAAGCTGTATCATATGCAATGCTCGGTCCTTTCAAATCGAATAGAAATGAAATTCGGTTTGCGAATACAGTTTGAGTTGTTCCAATACCAACAAATGGATTCATTGGAAGTCCCAGCTGATTAATTCTATCTACGTAATCATGTGAACATACCCCAACAAAAACCCCTGTATTAGTGCCTCTCAGTTGATTTACATAACCGGAATCTTCAGCTGTTGCATAGACATTTTGTATCAACAATCTTAGCTGTGGATCAATCCATTCAGTCTCTCGGGGAGAAATTTTGAAAAATGCCGCATCAAATTTATCTATATCTTCAATAAATCCACCCCATTTACAATAGGTTGCGTCTTTGCCTTCAGGATTCGGGTCAAACCATTCTTTATAATCCCAATGGTCTTCAGGAATTTCTTTGATCAAGTCCCTCTTTTCCAATAAATTTTTCCAAAAATCTTGAGGGGTCTTCGATTCAGGAAATTGTCCTGCTATTCCTATGATAGCAATATCGTGACCGGAAGTTTCTTCCTCCTTAAAATGTTCAGGTTTAGGATTAGTTTTAATCGAAATTTCCTTATCGAAAACAGGTGTTTGGAATTCCATTGATTCATGTCCTAAAAAGTCAGCAAATGAATTTTGGTGTTCTTGAGCTAGAAAATGAGATAACTCTTTAATACTTGGATATTCGAAGAAAACTGTTGGAAAAAGTTCAATTTTAATTTCTTTTTCCACTTCTTCTGCTAACTTAACTAACTGGATGGATTCGAGACCTGCATCCATAATATTCGAACTCTTATCTACCTTGGAAGTGCTTACTTTTAATACTTTTGCAACTTTGTCCAGTAGGTAATCTTGAACTTGAATTATTAAATCAGAATTTTTTTTCATGGCTCTTACATTTGGCTCAGGTTTTGTTAGTTTATTTTTCTCGACTTGATTCCTAATTCTTTTAATCATACACCCGACCATTTGAACAAAGATGCGACCTGAAGAATCAGCCACCTCTGCGTCAAATTCAACGAGCTCTTCATTTCTCTTTGTAACTTTTAAATGAATCCAATATTCATGATTATTGAGTGGCTTATGAAAATAAAGTCTTTTTATTCCTAAAGGAAGGAAAGCTTCCTTTATTCCGAGTTGATTTAAAATAGGTGTGATTAAAAGAAAGGGGCTATTGATTAAATAAGGAGATAATTCATATTCATGAGAATCGTTTTCATAAGCTGTAATTCGTGCTAAAGCCAGTTCCTTACCGACATATAACTCTTGAATAGTTTTAAAAGAATGGCCCAAAACAACTGTTGAATTTTCATTATACACTCTTTCGATGTTGAAAGGACTTAATTGTTGCTTTAAAGAACTTATGTTCAATAAATTGTTTTCTTCTGTTCCTTTCTCAATCTGACATGTAGCTGCAAGAACTTTTTGTAAATTGAAAACACTTTTTGCACTGATTTCTAAATGGGTATTTTTCGAAGTGTGAATTATTTCAACTTCAAGTATCACTGTTTCATTTTTGCTTAGACCAATTGGTTTTAAATAATTTAATCGATGCACAAGGATTGTTTGAACACGAGGATTAGCATTCATAAAACGATTTATTGCTAAAGAAGCATGAGTTGCCCCAATTAATACCTGCTGCCCATTAACCTGGTGATCTCTGAGAAAGGATTCATCATATTTGTATTTTTCTTCGAATAAAATAGGAGAGTGATCTTTTTCTATTTTTTTTAAATACTGTATTTCTCGAATCGCGTCATCAATAGTGATTTCACCCTTTTCTAGTTTATCTAACAAAGACCCGATAGAATTCATACTTATATTCCTTGCAGTATTTTCAAAACTGATTCTTTATCAATTTTTTTGCTTTGCATCTTTTCTAGCAATTCCTTGATCAAATTATTTTCGTTTTGTAGTTTTTCGTTTTTAGCACCAAAATAAAATTGTTTTTCATGATCGAATTGATATTTAGGTATCACAATTTTTTTACTGCGGGTTATCTGATCTTTCTGAGAGAATGGTATTTCTCCCCCTTTTATCCAGTTTATAGCAATTTTCTTGAGATCAGTTGCATCTGTTAATGAATATTCGTCCACATTTTGTGTCGGGCTAACATAGATACCTAAACTTGAATTCGTATTAAACTCCTTTATAATAGCTTCCAGTTTCGTTTGCAGTGATTCATGAGTAGAAGCAATCAAAGCAACTCTATGATCTAGATCAAAATTCATGAGTAGGAGTGTGTCTGCGAAATCTTTGAGGTTAATATCCGGATTTTTTTTCAGCTGTAAAATGATTTGTTTCAGATACTTCATTAAGCTGTTTTTCGTTTTTGCTGAAAAGATGAACAACAATTCTTCATTGTCACTTACAGATGAAATTGAAGATGCTTCTTGTAGATATTCTTCAACAATCAAATTAGCAAATGATCCACCTGCTCCAAAAGAGTTTATCAAGCATCTCTTTGGAATTTTTTGTTGCGTAAATTCATCAATTTTGTTTTCCCATTTAGCTATTTTTTGTTGTAGATAAAATGGAGAGTTCTTGAAGTTAATATGCGGATTAGGAGGTTCAGCGTTGATCGTAGGGACCAATGTTTTATACTTAAACTGCAATAGCACTTTTGTAAGCTGAGAAATTCCTGATGCCGCCTCTAGATGCCCTAGATTAGATTTGATTGATCCGATCGCACAAAATTGCTTATCGTCTGTGTATTTTTTAAAAGCGTTTGTCAGAGCAGTCATTTCAATAGGATCTCCTAATGGAGAACCATTTGCAGCAGATTCTACGTAACTAATTGTTTCAGGTTTAATGCCAGATTTTTCGAAGGACTGCAAGATCAACTGAGCCTGTTGCTTTGGATCAGGAACACCATATTTATGCCTTCCGCCACTGTGATTTATGGATGACCCTTTTATAATTCCATAAATAAAGTCCCCATCCTTTTTAGCTTGCTCAAGAGGTTTGAGGAGAACAGCTCCTACACCTTCTCCAGGAATATATCCTTCCCCTTTCCCAAAACTTCGACTTGCCTGACTTTCATCTAAAAATCCTACAAGTTTTAAAGAATCAAATTTTGAAGAATTTAAGGTAATGTTCACTCCACCTGCAATAGCCATCGAACACTCATTGTTCAGAAGACTTGTACAAGCTAAATGAATGGATGTCAAAGAGCTGGAGCAAGCAGTATTTATCGCTAAACTAGGTCCGTTCAAATTAAAAAAATGGGAGATATGATTAGCAATTTGCCAGTCGCCGGATGTCGAATTCAATAATGCTTTGTCCAAAGTCGGAAAATGCCATGGGTATTGATTGTACATACACCCAACAAACACTCCCACACCTTGTTGAGAATTCTCTTGCTCAACCTGTAATGCTTTCTTAGTATATCCTGCATCTTCAAATGTACCCCAAACTATTTCAAGCATTAATCGAATTTCTGGAGATAACGCTATTGCATTTTCTTCGGATATGTCAAAGAGTTGATTGTCAAACGTATAAATATTCTTCAGGAATCCACCAGAACGGGTTTTCTCTTTTTTATCTTTGACATGCTTGATAAAATTTACATGCTCCCAATCTAACTCATTTCTACTGGTAATACAATTTTCTGCATTTATTAAATGATCCCACAACTCATCAAGAGAGTCGGATTTAGGGTATCTGCCATTTACACCAATAATCGCTATATCCTTCTTTATTGAAGAATTGGATTTAGAAAATTGGTTTTCAGTAAATTCATCTTTTTTAATAATGGTGTCGATATTCTGTGTTTCAAAATGATCCCTATGTTCTTTAATAAAGTAATCAATCAATTCGTTCGGTGTTGAATATTCAAATAATAAAGTCTTAGATAGTTCTCCGAATTCCTTCTCGAATTCCCCAATTAATTTTAATTGAACAATTGAGTCAATACCATATTTATCGAAAGGTGTTTCAAGCGATATTTTATCTAAAGGTATTTTTATAATTTGGTTAAGGGTACTCTTAATATATGAAAATACAATTGCATTTAAGTCAGAAGGGATCTGAGCAACAACGTTTATTGAATTATCCTTTTTAAAACCAAAATATTCATCAATTTGAGATTTATCGCCAAAAAGAACAGCAACTTGATTTTGCTGTGACCCCATGCATTGGTAAAATAGAGAAATGCCATTTTCAGTTTCTAAAGGTCTTAATCCCTTTAGCCAATACATTTCTTCAATTTGACTTGGAGAAACTTGCATTCCGCCCATTTTCCAAAGAGGCCAATTGATAGATAGCGATTTCCCAAATCTTTCTTGCTTCAACACTTGCTCATGCCTTCGAAGGATATAGGCATCCATAAAACTATTTCCTAAACTGTAATCGATTTGACCAATGGTTGGCCAACAGGATGCAATTGAGGAGAAAGCAATAAAAAAATCTAATTGAATATGCTTTGTACACACATCTAAATTAAATAAACCTTCGACTTTTGGTGAGATAACATATTTAAATTCATCTAAGGACTTATTTCTTATAAAATTATCTTGAAGGATGCCAGCACAATGAATAATTCCATTAATTGAAACATGTCTTTCTAAAATTTCTGAGATAAATATTTCAACCTCAGCTTTATTAGAGATGTCTACAGTATTATAGTGAATGCTTATCCCTTTACTTTGTAAATCTTGAATCATTCTTATCTTATCTGCAGATAGCGTAGATCGCCCTGTCATGTATATTGTTGCAAAATGTAATTTTTCCGACATATCTGTAGCTAGTAATAAACCTAATCCTCCTGCACCTCCTGCAATGATATAGACACCCTTTTCTTTCCAAGGACTGAACGTTTGATTTTGCAAATGGGGAATTTGTTCCCAATCAAAAGTTGATAAATGATGATTGATTAGTTTATATTTACCCTTTCTTTCCCTGATTTGTTGTAAGATAGATAGGTCCGAAATACTATCTAAGATAATTACATGTCCTACTATTTTTGGATTCTCTATTTGAGAACTCTGTAGAATGGTTTCAAGGGAAAGAAATATATCACTATCAGCACTTGGCTCGAGTAATATTTGAAAAACAACTTTGCGAGTAGGTTTATTTCTAATAATCGAATATATCCATTCATATAGTTTTGAAGAGACATCAATAAAATTCAGATCAATTGATTGATTTGATTCTTCAAAAGAAATAATCTTCGCATTGGGATATGCATTTTGGATGAGACGACTGTGTTTATTAAGCTGCCCTACCAAAAATAAATAGTGATCGCAATCATTTAAATTTACTTCGTTTGATAAACTCTCAACTTTTTTCCAGTTAGGTTTTAAAAGAAGGCTAGTAAAATTGTTGGTGTTAGACTCTAATATTTTTGCCTGATATCCTTTTAGTCTCACACAAATTTCGCCTGTGTTAGTACAGATGTCTACATCAATTTTATTCTTTGAATTCTTCCTCCGCTTAACAATTACCCAGCCATCAGAAACACATGGTTTATTGATTTGAATCTCTTCTAAGCCATAAGGTACTGTCAACTGTCCTGAAGTGTGGATTGAATTAAAAGCATCCTGTGTATTAATAACCAACCCTACAGTAGACTGTAACGCAGCATCGAGAATCGAGGGTGGAATGATAGACCCCTTCATGTGTGAATCATTGAGAAGTTCTAACTTGGCTAATACAGAATCATTACCACAATATAATTCTGAAATTCCCTGAAAAGTACTTCCATAGTTTATTCCAAGTCTACTAAACAACTCATAACATTCTTTCTTCTTATATGTGTTACCTTTGCACATGAGCTTAACTGCAGATATATCTACAGATTCTCCTACTTGGGAATCAACAAAAGCTATACTACCATTACAATGACTGAAAGTGGTCCCTTCGTTAGAAAAACTATTTGCTTCGAAACTTGTATAATTGCTAGATAAAGAAATCTGAATTTCTCTTGCAGTATTCGTGAATTCAAAGGGATAAACCCAAATGATATTGTGCAGCTTAATATTTTTAAATTGCTTTTGTGTCGCTTTCATAACAGCCTGTAAAATCATTTCAAAATATGCGACTCCCGGTAAAATTAGTTTTCCATTTATGACATGATCTTTTAGAAAAAATTCTTCTCCAGAAAATATTGTTTTAAATACCTGTTTATCCTTAGCAATAATAGAATCAACATCTTTTTTCTCAATTGAAGATAACCAATAGCGTTCTTTTGCAAAAGGATACGTAGGTAAACTTATACGATGCGCATATGAACCTTCATACATTTGATCCCAGGAAATTTTTTCTCCATTCAGCCAATTAAAAATTACGGATGACAAATCGGTATAATCAATATCTTTTTTCTTTTCGGTGAGAAATTTATTTTTTCCTTTTGTAGGTACATTCTCTTTATAATTTTCAAGTTTGAGGGTAATAAACTCACTAAGTTTTTCAATTACATCGTTAATGTTTTCACATACGAAAGCAAGGCGATGCTCCATAGCCTCACGCCCCACTTGCAAAGTAAAGGCTAAATCTACGAGATTTGTATCAGGATATTTAGAAAGAAATTTAAGAAATGATTCGGCATAAATTTTAAGCTGCTCTTTTGTCTTTGCGGACAAAACAAAAATAACATTTTTGTTTTTTGAACTTCTTGATTCAGGATATTCTTCAACGACTAGATGAGCATTTGTACCACTAAATCCAAATGAGCTTACAACCCCTCTTCTATTGAACTCTTTATTTTCCCAATATTTTCCTGTAGTATTGATATAAAAAGGAGAATCTACAAGATTGATATGTTCATTAATCTTTTCAAAGTTTGGATGTGGTGGAATATATCGATTTTTCATGGACAACAACAACTTTATTAATCCAGAGACACCTGCTGCAGTCATCAAGTGACCTATATTACCCTTCACTGATCCTAAAGCACAATATTCCTTCTTATGAGTAAACCTCTTAAATGATTCCGTTAAGGCTTCTACTTCAATAGGATCCCCTAATTTTGTTCCTGTACCATGCGCTTCAACATAGGAAATTGTTTCCGGATTAATATTAAACTTTTTATATATTGATGTTTCTAATTCAATCTGGGAATTCACACTTGGGGCTGTAATGCCATTGGTTTTTCCATCTTGGTTTACACCCCATCCTTTTATTACCCCATAGATGTGATCATTGTCTTTTTGAGCATCAGATAATCTTTTGAGCAAAACAACACCGACGCCTTCACCAGGAACAAACCCATTTGCCCTGTCATCAAAAGTAAAACATTTCCCATCTTTTGATAGCATTCCTGAGTTTCCTGCAGAGTTATGCATAGAAGGACCTGACATAATGTAAACACCGCCAGCAAGAGCTAGATCGCTATTTTGCAGGATTAAGCTATCACATGCCGTGGCGATTGCTACCAAAGAAGAAGAACATGCAGTATCGATTGCGAGACAAGGACCTTTTAAATTTAGTAAATAGGAAATTCGAGCACTTAAAATAGAAACGGCGATACCCATTAAACCATGGGCACCCATCTCATTTTTATTCATAAACTGTCCATAATCTCCGGTTCCACACCCTACGAACACTCCACAACGGCTTGCAGAAATCTTTTCAGGAGAATATCCTGCATCTTCTATACAATGCCAACAGTTTTGAAGAAATAGTCTCTGTTGCGGATCCATGTATTCCGCTTCGCTTGGTGAAATATTGAAGAAAAGAGGATCAAAATTATCGACATCGTCTATTGAACCCATCCACTTGCAATTTGACTTACCGGCAATTTTTATATCTGAATCATAGAATTCACGATAATCCCATCGATTTTGAGGTATTTCAGAAACACAATCATGACCTTTTGAAATATTATTCCAAAATTCTTCAATATTTGGAGCTTGTGGAAATTGACCGGATATACCAATTATTGCGATATCTGCAGAAGCTTTTTCTGGGTTTTGCAGAGGTGACTGTGTGATGATTTTAGGAAAATTCCGCGATACTTTAGATTCTTTTGCACTTTTTTCTTGTTGCAGCATGAATTCAAAACAACTTTGGGTTTCATCTTTAAATTTATCAAGAGTGTGACTGATCACAACTTTTCCAATATGATCTCCACTGCTGACATATTCAAAAGCTTCCTTAATTTGATTTAAGGGATAAATTCTTGATACAATGGGTACAATATCACCTGTCGAAATCATTTCCGTCATGATACTTAGAACTCGTTTTCCATTAAAACCCTTTTCAAAACTCAGTCGTCGTAGATCGATGCTCAATAATGATTGATTATGTATCAATTTAGATAAATCAAGTTTAGGACTAGTCTTAAGACCATGGACAGCTAATTCTAAGTATCTACCAAAAGGCGCGAGTGAATTTAAACCTCTTTGTATAGGATCTCCTGATAACATATTGAGAACAACATCAACACCTCTTCCAGACGTCAGAGCTTTTATTTGTTCATCAAATGGTGTATTTTTGTAATTCAATACATATGGAATATTTATTTTTTTTAAGAAACTTTGTTTTTCAACACGACTGGAAGTACCATAACATACGCAATTTCTTAACCTTGCTAATTGAATTGCAAGTAAACCACACCCACCGGTTGCTGTTTGAATAAGAACATGTTCGTTTTCAGATAACTCTCCTTTTTCAAAGGCATAATAGACAGTACCAAATGCAACAGGTAAACTACATCCTTGCTCGAATGTAATATTTTTGGGTTTTGAAATTACATTATTATGTGGGACATTAACGAAGTTGGCGTGACCGCCCATTTTCTCCCCGGCTAAAGCGATAACCTCGTCACCTTCACGAAAACCAGTTACATTTTTTCCTATTTTTGATATCACACCCGCCACTTCAAATCCTGGAACAAAAGGATATAGTGGCATTGTTGGATATAATCCATTCACACTCATGATATCAGGAAAATTGATTGCACTTGCTTTCACATTAATCTGAATTTCATTTTGATCGGGTTCAGAAATTTGCCACGAAAGTAGTTCAAGTTCATCCATAACATGTACGGATGATAAAACTAACCCATAATTTTTTTCTAAATTCTTATCCAATATTGATTTTGACTGATTAGAAATTGCATTGATCAATTTCAATGCTTCATCAGGCGAGATCTTCTTTGCATGAAGATCGCTTAAAATGTCTTGTATACCCATATTATGGTCCACAACTTATTTTCCAAAAAGGGATAAAATCTTTTCTTTTACTTCAGGTTGATGAAATGTTTTTTCATGCATCAAGAGTTCTTGCTTAATGATAGACTGCAAGTCTCTTCTCAAAGGGGCAACTAAATGATCTTTAAGAGTGATCAAAGATGTCCTAGGTTTTTCACTTAAAGAACGAGCTATTTTCATCGCATGTTCAACGACTTCATTTCTTGGCAATACAGGGAAAGGGATACCTCTTTGTTGTAATTCTTCGCCCAAAAAATTTTCTGCGGTCATTAAAAGTTCTTGTGTAAGGCTTAAGCCTAATTTTACAGGCAATATCAATGTTGCACCCATGCCAGGTGTAAAGCCATATTTCATAAAATTTGTTGTATATATACTTTTTCTACTGAGAATGACGAAATCCGCAAAAAGCCCCATCACGAAACCTCCACCAATTCCATGGCCTTGCATAGCAGAAATAACAGGTATCGGGCAATCTAATGCTAAACTATATAAATTCCCGTCTGTAAAAGTTGCTTCCTTTTGATGGATCTCTAACAAAGCTTCTTGGGTACCTCCAGAAGCAAAATAAGTATCAAACCCAGTTAAAATGACGACTTTTAAATTTTGATTATTTCGAATTTTCTCAAAGGATGAAATTAATCCTTTCACCAGTTCTTTTGAAAAAGTATTTTTGTGCACTCGGTCTTGCATCGTTAACAAAGCAATGCCTGGCTCAATTTCTTTTAGTTCTACTACAGAATTTTCCATATATCAACAATCTTTTTTCTAATTTAGTTTTCCCAAGGAAACTGGCCTGTTTTTACAAATCTTGATATTCCTGCTATATTCTGAGGATCACTAAAAATTTCTTTATTTGTTTCTATAGCGATGTTTTTATCATTGTCTAAACTAGGCATTAATGTACGAATATAATTTTTATATTTTGCTATTCCACTCTTTGGTAGCCTTCTAAGGCGCAATAATTGTTTCCTCAATAAAGATTCACTATTAGAATCATAGGCATCTACAAGCCCCCACTGATAGGCCTGCTGCAACCCAATGGGTTGTGTTGATAATGTTAAATAATGTGCTTTCTGAAAGCCGATTTTTCTTATCAAAAAAGGCATTACACATGCCGGCATTAAACCAAAAATAAGTTCTGACAAACTAAATTGAGCAGTTTCATCAGCCAATACGATATCAGAGGCAGCTACAAACCCCATCCCGCCAGCATTCACCTTCCCCCTAACATGGGAAATTGTAATAAAAGGACCTGTTGCCATTTTCAACCATATATTATATAAGGGTTCTGGCCCACCGGATGAATGACTGCTATCTTTTTCCTTACTTACTTCATTAAAATCCGCCCCATAACAAAAATAGTCCGGAAGCCCTTCAAAGACTACCACCGAGACATCATCAATACAATTGTCAAGGACTTCCATTATTTCTTGTATGAGAAGATCATTGATAGTATTTTTAGCCTCAGGTCTATTAAACTGTATCTGGCAAATAGGATTGTTCTTTTGTACTTTTATTGTTTCGTAATTTCTCATACCCATTCATATTCTCTATGGAATTCGGAAATTCTTTTTAAGAATAAGTGATTTTTTCCTTTTGATAACTCAATGGCTTCAGGAATAAATTTATGGTCGATCTCAACGTTTCGAGTCCCAAATTTTACTGTATGACTATTTCTTAGAACCTTTTCATATTCAGGTATTGAAAGCTTATACCGAGAATCCAAGCCCTTTGCATATTTAAAACTTTCGATTATTTTTTTGCTTTCAGGTGTAACTATTCCACTATAAAATTCAGAGCAGCATCCAGAACCATAAGAAAAGCAACCTATTCTTTTTGCGTCATTTACCTCACCATTTTCTATAGTACTTGCTAGAGAAAGAAATATTGTTCCACCCATAATATTACCAACTCGCTGACACAAAGTAAGCCCTGGCATAACCCTTTGCTGAAAATCTTCTTCAATCTCATTAGGTTTTGCTTTATTCATTTTGCGCATCATTGTTCGATGAGCCCCTTTAACCATACCACCGAATGGTGTGTGAAATGTGAGATATTGAAATGTATCCCTATAATCAACACCACTTACTCTTTTTTGATATTCTAAAAATGCATTTTCACAACAATCTAAATAAGACATCAAGGACAGATCTGAATCCCCTGCATCTTCATCAGGAACAGGGCGACAAGTATCCATAACTTCATAGCCATAATATCCATTTGCTCCAACGTCAACTTGAAAAACATTTGGTTTTTCACTAACAAGTAATGCAACAGCTCCTGCCCCTGAACTGGGTTCTGCATAGGACCAATCAGGTGTTACTCCTCCTTCAACAACCATAAAACGGGAAATATCAGTAGTAATAACTAGCGCTTTTGCCCCAGGAGATGTTTGTGAGAGGATGAAATTTAAAGCCATCTGGAATCCAGCAGTACCGGCATAGCAAGCTTGCTTTATTTCAAATAAACGACAATTGCGAGGAAGCTGAAGATAGTGGTGGATATAGGTACTTAATGATTTTCCAAAGTCAATTCCCGATTCTGTACATGTGATCAGTAATTCGATCCTTTCAATATCATCTTTAGAAAGTTTCTTTAAAATTGGCAGTGCGGCGTTAACACCAAATGTAACAGGGTCTTCGTAAGGGAGTGCAACGGCTTTTTCTTTCATCAGTAAATTTTCAAATCTTCCTGAATCTAAATTTCTATGCACTGCTAGTTTTTGAACATCCAGAGAAGCAACTCCTCCAAATATGTTCATTGATTCAATACCAGCTGAAACCATATTTTTTACCTTTCATTTATATTTTTTGATTTTTGATCCGATCAGTATATTCAAATTTTTATTAGTAGTAAAATTGAATTTTATGACCCATATTGTGTACCAAAATATGGAAGGATAAAAACAAAACGTAAAGATCCCAACACTTGTGAAGTCTTATATTCTACTTTAGGCTTCGTTGTAACAATTTTCTCTTTCTCTTTTATAGGTTTTGTGTCGACGTAAATATTCCCTTTAAATAAAACTAGCATATTTTTCACATTTTCATTTTTTCTATTTAATGCTGATTGTTGGAATTCACTTTCATAATCAAATGGAGAAGTTCTCAATAAATGTTCTACTCCCTTACTAAAATGCTCTGATTCCATAGGAAGCTTAACGACCATACTTTTAAATACACCAAAAACTTTAGATAGCTTATTATTAGATTTTAATTGAGTAAGGACGAAATGAAGAGACCTTTCTTTTCTTCCTTCAAGTAAAACAATAAATTCAGCAGCCGTTATTTCAGGACTGGCGCCTAATTGCAAAGCTTTTATTCCTTCTTCCATATTTTCATTCAGTAAGGAATCTTTAAAAACCTTATCGATATTTTTTGTTTTACTTTTTTGTGTCGATTTTACAAAACTCCAACCGATCCAATCAGAACCAACAAATGAACTTATTAAAGTGTTTACGTTGGCAGATTGGTTATTAACAAGCGTTAATTCAGTAAGCAGAGGATTAAAAAGATTCATACCATTCTCTCGTTTTATTTTTGATGTTCCATTTTTATATGCAGGATATCTACTAATTCTCCCAAATTTGTAGCCCCAAATAACCCTACTCTTGGTATCTTTAATGCCAGTGACTCTAAAGTCATTGTCACAATTTCTGCTCGATCAATGGAATTTGCACCTAATTCCTTTAATTGGTCATTCCTCTGAAAGGGATGATTTTCTAACTCAGGAAGAACCTCACGGCAGTGACCCGTTAAATATTCAAATATTTTTTCTTTATTCATTGTAATTCTCAGCTTTGTTTATTCTAATTGATTATCCAATACATCCAAAACTCAGGTTATTAATAAATTTAACTCCTGATTGGCTTTATCTACGTTTAATTTTCCGCTATATACATCTTCGAGCATTTCTAACAAGGTTTTTTTGTTGTTACTCAATTCCGTTACTAAAAATTTAGAAAAATCTAATAGTGTTGGATAATCATAAATTTTTGTTACGGGAATCGAAACAGAGTATTTCTTATTAATTGACCTAATCCATTCGACGCCGATAATAGAATCGAGACCAAGATTGAGGAAATTTTCATTGATATCTACATCATTGCTATTCATATCTAAAGCGTTTGATAAGGACAACACCAACTCATTTAAAATCTCATCACTTTGTTTTCCATTAACTTGCGGTTCGATAATCCTAGAAACAGCAATTGGAGAAGATAAGTTGGCACGATCTTTCAAGCTAGAAACATGTATCACTTTATCATCCCGAACTAACGTTTCCAGGATAACTGTTTCGCCACCTTTCTTTTTCGTAATTTCTACTTTCAAAAAATTCTGAAATTCATCAAGTGTGGGATAATCGTAAACCTTTGTTGCAGATATATTTGTACCATACCTTTTATTTATCGCTCTTATCCATTCCACCCCGATAATTGAATCCAAGCCCAAATCTACAAATTTCTCATTGGTATGTAATTCTTCCATTTCAATATCAAGTACGCGGGATAGACTTTCTGCTAACTCCAAAAGCATGTCTTTTGATTCTACTAATGATTTCTCTTTAGCTATTAGTGAAGGCTCCGGCTCCGATTTCGTAATACTTTTCAATTTTTCATTTTCGTTGCCAAAATTCTTTAAAGTAATACCAGTGGGCTTTGCTAATGAATGTGTTGTTCCATTAAGTTTGTGTTGAAGAGGTTGATGCTTATTAATTATTAAACAGTCTGTTCGTTTTACATCGTTTTTGCTTGCATCAGTTATCCAAAACTCATTCCTTTCAAATGGATATGTCGGTACATGACATTTTTGATGATTCACCTTCCAACGTGGGGTATATCCTTCAACATATAGCTCAGCAATTTTTTTCAGTTCTTCCTCAGTTGTAGTTTGAATTGAAATTTCTTTATCGCTTTTGTTCGCTTTCTTTCCTTTTACTGCGAGCTTTTCTATTGCTTCTTTTTTATTTGATGCTACCACAGCTTTTCGATACTCAAAGTGTTGACGCCCCTCTATTAATGTGTAACTAATTGAAGTGAGATCGTCTTCATTTTCGAGATAGTCGATTAGCTCTTTTGTTTTTGCTTCTAGGCTTTTTTCAGTTTTAGCAGATAAAAAGAAAAGATAGGACGACTGTTTTTCGAAAGTAACTTCTTGATCATAATTTTCGAGAATCATATGGACATTCGTTCCACTCATTCCAAAGGCGCTTACTGCACCTAGGCGTTTTGGTTTATTCCATCCTTGTGTCTTTTCGTTAACATAAAATGGACTATCCTTCCAATTGATATATTCGTTCCCGTTTTCGAAATTTAGGCTTTTAGGTATTTTTTTGTTATAAAGAGAAAGCGTGAGGGTAATTAAATTAATCACCCCAGAGGCCGCAAACGTATGTCCAAAATTTGTTTTTGTGGAGGTCAAAGCGCAATGTCCTTTGTGATTAAAGGCATCGATGAGTGCATTGACTTCAACTGGATCACCCAATTTTGTTGCTGTACCATGCGTAACGATATATTCAATCTGCTCCGGTTCGATGTGATTTTTTTCGTAGATTGATTTTATGAGTTTTGCTTGGGCCTCACCATTGGGGGCTGTAATACCATTAGTTTTACCATCATAATTCAATCCGCTTGCTTTTATTACAGCATAGATGGAGTCCTTGTCTTCTATTGCTTGTGAAAGTCTTTTTAATACTACTGTTGCCACAGCTTCACCAGGAACCATTCCGTTTGCCCTTTGATCAAAGGTGTAACATTTACCATCCTCAGATAGCATTCCGGCTTGTGCCATGGCTACAAAAACTTCGGGACTGAGGGTTAAACTAACCCCTCCTGCTAAGGCAGTATCACACTCTCCATTTCGGAGACTATTGCAGGCTTGATGGATCGCAACTAGACCGGATGAACACGATGTATTAATTGCCATGACGGGTCCATCTAGATTTAGAAAGTAGGATAATCTGGATGCCAGGATGGCTTCGTGATTAGAGGTAACGTTTGAATCTTTTTCTTTATTAAGATTTTGATAATCTCCTTGTTCTACACCTATATATACACCAATTTTCAGTCTTTCAAAGTCATTTTTACCGTAGCCAGCGTCTTCTAGTGCTTTCCATCCCTCTTGGAGAAGAAGTCTTTGGCGTGGATCTAACATTTTAGCTTCTTTTGGAGATATTCCAAAAAAAGTGTGATCAAATTCTTTTACACCTGGTATCGCACCAATCCATTTACAATTAGATTTCTGAGGATCGTTTGCTGAATCCCCATAATAATCTCGCCAATCAAAACGATCGGATGGAATCTCAGTGATCGTTTCTTTTCCTTCAATGAGGATTTGCCATAGTTCTTCAATATTTCGGGCTCCAGGAAATCGTCCGCTCATTCCTATTATTGCAATTGGTTCGTTTAATGATTGTGTAGGCTGTATTTCTTTTGGAGGTTTTATTTTTATAAATGCAGTTTTAAGTTGGTAAAAGTTTTCTATTGTTTCTTTATGTGTTGTAAATAGGTAACTTGTTAATTTTTTCACAGTTGCATGTGCAAAAAAGATGGATGGAGTTAAAGATATTTGATAAAAATTACTCAATTGATGTGCTAGGGTTGTTAAACTGATCGAATCAAATCCTAAATCGGCAAGATTGGCTTCTTCATCAATTTTTTCTGTCGTAATGGAAAGGATTGTGCTTATTTGATTTTTGAGATCTTTATTAAGAATTACCTCAACATCCTGAGGATTATCTAAATGAATTTGATCTTCATTTCCAGCGAGAACTAAAAACTGACTTTCTTGTTGAGATAAGAGAGCGTCAAAAAGAGGCGCGCCCTCTTTTCCTTCTAAAAGACGTTTTCCACTTGTTTTTAAGTATAGCTGAGTACCATGATCATCGGCAAAACCCATTCCACCTTCTTTCCAAAGGGGCCAATTAATAACAACAGTTTTACATGCTTTTTTGGTTGTTTTTCTAAATTCGCTGTAAGCCATTTGGAAACGATTACCAACTGCATAATCGCATGAACCAAAATCCCCTAATATTGCTGCAGCTGATGAAAAATAACAAACAAATTCAAGTGAATCCCCATTTAACAATTCATCAAGTATTTGTGTTCCTTGTATCTTAGGAGCAATAATTTCTTCAAATTCAGAAAATTCTTTTTCTAAAAGATTATTTCGTCCCTGCAATCCAGCAAGGTGCAATACTCCATTGATTTCTCCAAATTGACTTTTGGCTTTATGTATCCCGTCTTTCATTTGTTGAGCATCAGATACATCGGCTTGCAAATATAGTACACTGGCGCCTAAAGCTTCTAATTCTTTTATACTTTTGTTCTTTTTCCCATCTAGAGGTGATCTGCCGCACAAGATTAAATTTACTTTAAAAACTTTTTTGGTAATATATTCAGCAAAAAGCAATCCGAGACCTCCACATCCACCTGTAATAATGTATGTAGCATTTTTTCTTAGCAGGGATGGCATAGTTTTAACATTATATGGTTTCAAAGATAAACGATGAGCTTGTCCTTTTTTATATTTTAAGCTCTCGATTTTTTCCAATCGAACAACAATCCAAAGACGAGATATCCATTCTGATAAATCTATTTTTCCCCAATCATATATCATAGAGATTTTTAGATTTTGAAACACAAGCCCAATCGATTTTTCGAATCCTATCCAAGATAGTCCATAGCACATTTCCAATGGATCTCCCTCAAATGGAATCAATAAAGTACCTGAAATCCCTAAACGATGAATACTTTTTAATAACTCTACGAGATGTCCATATTCCTTTCTCAAATCACTATTTTCCAATGCTCCAAAATACCATATTGAATCAATTTTAACTTTTCTGCTTATTAGCTTAAGTTCATTTTCATCGGATGCGAAATTAAAAATGCATTCTGGAGCCAAGACTTTAAGTTGTCTTAAAACAAGCTCTTTTCTGTTTTCATTTAATCCAAGACAAACGATGTTATTAATCTTCTTGGCTGGAACTAGCTGGATAGGCTCCCAATATTCCTCAAAGGTTCTCAAAGTAGTTTCTGCACTACCAATATTATCTTTGGGTTTATCTAGAATATCTTTTATCCAATATCGCTCTTTTGTAAAGGGATATGTCGGCAAACTCATTCTTTTAGGGAGGTCATTTCCATAAAACTCCTCCCAATCTATATTCACTCCATTTACCCATAACTCTAATAATTTCGAATAGTTTTTATTATTTAACCATTTGTGGATAACCTGCAGAAGCTCAGAATCATTTTCAAAAATTGTAACAATTTGGGTTTTGTTTCTCACACTGCCTACATAAAACTCACTTGCTACATTTTCGAAATCGCTTAATATAAGTTGTAAGGAATTTGTAAGTTCAGAAATATTCTTAACAACAAAACCGATCCTTTCTTCCATTGCCTCTCTACCAACTTGTAGAGTATAGGAAATGCTAAGTAATTTTGAATCGTCATAATTTTCGGATTTGATTTTCAATAATAAATTCTTAGCCTGATCCTTAAGAGCTTCTTTGTTTTTTGCCGAAAGAAGAATAACATGATTTGAACTATTAAATTCTTTATTAGATTCACTTGATATGTGTTCCCCGAGAATAACGTGTGCATTTGATCCACCCGCACCAAAAGAAGAAATTGCAGCTAAGCGAGCTTCATTTACAGACCCACCATTCTTTTCAACTAGTGGTGTTCTCCATACCGATAACTGTTGTTGAAGATAAAAGGGTGTTCTAGAAAAATCAATATTCGGATTTATATCTTTTGCATGTAATGTCGGAACAATCTGTTTGTTTTGCAATTGGAGAACGATTTTTATGATCCCAGCAATCCCTGCAGCCGATTCTAGATGGCCTATATTTGATTTGACGGATCCTAGAGAACAATAATTTCTTTCATTAGTATCTTGTCTATATGCTTCGGTCAAACCACTCAATTCAATTGGATCACCTAATTCTGTGCCAGTACCATGTGCTTCGACATAACTGATGGATTTTGCACTTATATTACCCTTATCAAGAACCTTACGTATTAAATCGCCCTGAGCAATAGGATTGGGGACAGTATATCCATTTGTTTTTCCACCATGATTAATACCTGTAGAATGAATGACAGCAAGAATGTTATCATTATCCTTTAAAGCCTCTGATAATGGCTTTAAAACAATGACTCCTACACCCTCACCTAATACAATGCCATCTGAATCTTTTCCAAAACTACGGCAATGACCATATTTCGATAACATTTGCAGCGCACAAAGTGCAACATAGTTAGCAGGATGTAAATATAAATTGACCCCTCCGACTAAAGCCATTCGACATTCCTTACGAATCAGATACTCGCAAGCTTCATGCACAGCAGTAAGAGAAGAGGAACACATTGTATCAACAGGAAGACTTGGGCCATTCAGATTTAACAAATACGACACTCTATTTGGAAGAGAGCTAAACGATGTATGAGGAAACTGCAATCCTCCTTTTTTCCAAATTTCTGGGCCATAGAGTTCATAACCCATTCTAGTGATGCCAGCAAAAACCCCTACATTGTTATTGCATTTCTTGGCGAGTAGTTTTTTCGTGTAACCTGCATCTTCTAAGGCACTCCAAGCACATTCGATAAATATTCGCTCCTGCGGATTCATATTCATCGCTTCTTTAGGAGAAATATTAAAGAATAGTGAATCGAAATTAGCAAAATCCTCAACGAATCCGCCCCATTTGCTATAACTTTTTCCTGATAAAATAGCTGATTGTTTATCAGAATCGTAAAAATTGTCTAAGGACCATCTTTCAGAAGGTATTTCTGTAATGCAATCATTTCCATTTTTTAAATTTTCCCAGTATTCATCTAGATTTTTCGATTGAGGAAATTTGCCACTCATGCCGATAATCGCGATTAGATTGTCTTGCTCATTGTCTTTCGAATGTGTTTCTGGTATTTTTTTATCATTAATCACATCTTGTTTCTTTTCAATTTCAATCGTTTTCTCATTTTCTGAAATTGAGAGACCAACCAATTTATACATCCCTTCAGCTTGAGTAGCGATCAAATGATCAACGATTTTGTCAATTGTCTGATATTCAAAAAACAATGTGTTGCTGACATTTTCTAATTTATCTTTAATAGCACTTGTCAATTGAACAATCAAAATTGAGTCGATACCATAAGATTCTAGTGGTTCTGAAGAATTTATTTTTGCTAATGGGATTCGAATTGTATTACTTAACAGTTTTTTAAAATAGTTAACGCTTCTTTCCCTTAGCTCATTAGATATTTCTCGCGGTTGCGGGGAAAATTTAATAGAAATATCTTCTTGTGGATTCTTTGATATTTTTTTATTTTTATAATAAAGCATTTCTCTTACCAAGCCGTTACTTTGCCCTACAACTATTTGTTGACCTAATGTCTGGGCATCATTTAATGGGAATATTATTTGATGAAATCCTTCTTCCTGAAGAACTATATTCCAAGAGTCCGAAGAAAGTCCGGGACAGCAAGGTATCCGAATGGATGGATCTTCGTATAACCACCACCCATCAAGTAGACCAAAAGTAAGATGGGTAAAAATGCTGTTTTTATTTATCTCATTTAAAATGATCAACCCATCTTTCTTTAGAACATTTTTCACATTCCTTATACTTTGACGAATATTTTTAGTAGCATGCAATACATTGGTTGCTATGACGATATCAAAGGTCCCTGGAGACATCTCTTGAGACGCAGGAGATTGACTTACATCAAACAATTTATATGTTAAGAAGTTATATTGTTGACCATATGTATTTTCAGCATTGATTAAAAATGCTTTTGAGATATCACTAAAACAATATTCTAGTATCTTGTCTTTATATTTTGCAAGTTCCGGTAATACTAAAGATGTCGTCCCCCCAGTTCCTGCACCAATTTCTAGAATTCGTATTTTTTCTTTCAAATCTCGTATATGTTCCGTTACGAGCGTTGCGATTCCTTTATTAAAATAATCGGCAATTAGATTGTTTTTATAAACGCCTTCTACCATCTCCATGGAACCATTGGGGAACATGACATTCGTAGCCATTTCTTTGCCCAAAAGTATGTTGGGAAGAGAACGAAGTGTTATATCGACAAGTCTAAAATGTGATTTAATTTCAACATCGTTAATCCACTCTTTTCCCTTTGCTTCCCACCTACTCCAAACTTCATTTGTATCAATTAATTTTGTTTTTGATAGTAATCGTTCTTTTTCTAGGAAACGAATGCTTTCATTAACCCATCGACGGTGAATTTCTTTTTTTATTTTTTTGTCTAAATCTGAATTTTTAACAAATGCCCTTAAATCCTTTAATTGGACATACAATAGTTGCTTTAAAAGTTTCTCCATTTCCTTAATTTTTGCATCACACGCATAGATTTTGATATCTATAGGTTGCTTAAGAAGTTTTGGAAATTGGTTAGTCAATGTTGATTTATTTATTACTGAATGAAGGGATTCTTTAACGATAATATCATTGATAGAGAACGGTTGTGTTGTTTTGAAATATATCAACTGTTCAAAATCGCTTTTGATAAAAAACTGAAGGGTTTGCATGGCGTGCTCAACGTCAATTGCGACAATCCCCGATTTTGACAGACGATTTTTAAAAGATTGTGGAATGATTGCTCCAATTCCTACATCTCCCCAGTAACCCCAATTAATCACTTTGACAGGATATGTTTTTTTCTGTGCTAATTCATAGGCTAATGAATCTTGAAATAGGCAACCAGAACAATAGCTACTCTTTCCATGATCCTTCGTAAATGATGCCATTGATGAAAAAAATAAAAGAAAATCTAAGGGTTCATTACCAAATACCTCAGTTACAGTCAGACTACCCTCTAATTTGCTTTTCAGACCATTTCTAAAATAACTTTCTTCCATGTTGGCCAAACTTAAATCCATTTGTCCAACAGCTGAATGAATCACTCCATTAATCTGTTTATAGCTATTTTTAATTTCATGATATGCCTTCTGAATCAATTGTTCATCGGCAGCATCAGCTATTAAATATAGCGGTTTAGGACCTAGTTTAGAAAGTCGATCAATTTTACTTTGAATCTCATGATTTATATCCCTACGACCTATCCAAATTACTTGTGCATTATAATTGACAATCATGAACTCCGTCCACAACTCTCCTAAACCTCCTGCACCTCCAATAATAACATAGACACCACCGTTTCTATAGGGTGTTGAAGTATTGGCATTGATCTTATATTGAATAAAATTTTGTTGGTACCACACACCCTTTCGAAAGATTTTGGCATTTCCTAATGGATCCGAATTAAGTTTAAAAATATCCACCCAAGGGATTTCAACATCTCTTTCGCTATCTATTAATTTAATTTTCCAGTTGGGATACTCTTTAGATAAAGTACCAACAAATCCATGAATCGTAGAATCAACAGTATGGAGGGAATCATTTGACTGAACTGCCTGAGCCTGCTTTGTGATAATGATCCACTCAAGATTTCTAGTTCCGTACCCCTTCTTTAATAACGTTTTTATGTCACGAAAAAGTTGAAATAGATTTTCATCCTCTAAAGTATCGATATTTATTTTTTGAGTATTCTTTTGTTTGCAAATCCAAACTATCTGATCCCAATTTTTTTTAGGGGGAAGTCTATCCACCGCAGTTTCAAGATCATCACTATCGTCAATCAAACAATCTTGGCATGAAGGATTTTTAATCAATGAAAATCGATCGAAATGTGATCCACCGACGACTAAAAGATGACTTTTTTTACTCTGTTCGTTAGGTATTTCAGGAACCTCAATAGCATCCCACAATGGTAAGAGGACAATATTTCCAGTCAAAGATGTGGAATCTTGGTTTTGATCTCGAATGGGTATTAAGTTATTAATTTTCTTAGAAGAAAATCCTTTGACTCTAATAGCGACATCCCCTTTTTCATCCATTATTTCTACATCGAATTTAACTATCGTATTATCTTGCTTAACATCTTGGATTTTACGAATTAAAGACCAGAGGTTATCTGTGATATTGTTATTAATTACCATTTCATCCATGGCAAATGCAATTGTTCCAGATGAATGCTCATGATCAGTAAGAAATCCAATAGAAGCATGAAAGGATGCGTCTAAAAGTGCAGGATGTAAATCATATTCACTATTACCTTTAATAGATGATGGCCGTGTTATTTTGGCAATAACACTTTCATTCCCTTGATAGATTTCTTCCACGTATTGAAAAGAAGGGCCGTAAAGAATACCCATCTTTTTTAAAGAGGAGTAACATTGCATGGATGTGATTTTGTTAAGGGAATGATCAATTAAAGTTGATACATTGTATGTAGGTAGTTGCTGTCTTGGTTCTAGAGCAATTTTACCTATACAATAAATGGATTTTGATGAATCAACCTCGCTGAATATTTCAAAAGAAGCTCTTTTTTCATCTGAAAAATCCAATTCTAATTTTAGTTCTTTTGAATTGTCAATAAATTCAAAGGATTTGAGCCAATAAACATCTTTTAATGTAATACTATATTGATTTAAATTTTTATAGTCTTTGAGTTGATCGACAAAAGCACTATAAGCCATTTCTAAATACACAACTCCTGGTAGAATTGCTCTTCCTGAAATGATATGATCAGTTAAAAAAAATTCCTTACCATCAAAGGGAATTGTATATTTGTGGATATTTGGGGGGGGGATTTCTTCTTTTAGAGACGATGTCTTTTTATTATATTCCTTGATTAATGTAAGAGCTTCAACTTTAGAAAGTTTTTTGTTTTTAACTTTTTCGAATATTTCTTTATGAAATCGACTCATAAATATACCGGGAAGCTCTATTTTAGTATTTTTCTTGAAAAATAAAATTTTCAAAGTATACTTGTATCACACAAGGAGCAATGACTGCAAAGTCATTCTCAAGATAAATTTTGATAGCGATTTTTTCATTTGATATGTAAATTAATTTTACAAACACTATAAAAAGTTGTAAGGATCTGACGTGCTGAATGATAAGTCTTTATATTTTGGAAACATAAATAGATTTAATCTCAAAAAGAGTTTTCTTTTAAAATTTTGGAAATTAGCAACTTTCCCCATTTGGTTTATCTATCATGGAATATCATGCCTTGTAAAATATGGAATTCAAAAGAAAATAGTGGAGTTAAAGCCTCCAGGTCCTAGAGGCCATATTTTGTTAGGAGTTCTTCCTGAACTTAACTCCAACTCACTTAATTTTATCAATAGCCTTTGGCAAACATATGGGTGTCAAGAAGGTATTTGCAGATATTCAATTTTCAATGAGACGGCCTATTTAGTAACCAAACCAGAATACTGTCAATCGATTGCCCAAGATTCTGAAACATTTATTAGAGGAAGATCAATTGAGAAGAAACGAAGGATCTTAAGTGATTCTTTTTTTACACCCGACGGGGCAATCAGCAAACAAAAACGTAAAGAATGTATGCCGCATCCAAATAATAATAGAATTGATGAACATCATTATACAGTGATTAAAGAAGCATGCGAAAAAACAATCATCCGTTGGAATAAATTAATTGAAGAAGAGGAAGAAAGAGAAATTGATGTGTTGGAAGAAATGTCTAAATGCACAAGCGATGTTCTCACTACATTCTACGCGGGTCACGACGCAACAGGCCTATTGCTTATGTGGTCTATCTACGAATTGTCGAGACGATCAGAAATTTATGTAAAATTGAATAATGAGCTCAATCAAAATGTTAAAGATGATGTACCTACTTTCGAAGAAATTTCTAATTTAACCTATTTATCTAAAGTTATCCAAGAAGTTCTACGAATCTATCCATCTCTTCCAATTATTGTAAGAGACGTGATAAAAGATACTTTTTTGGGTAAATATCCAATTCGTAAAGGTAGCACAGTTTTAATAGGAGTAGCGCAAATAGGTCAGGATGATAAAAGATGGGATAACCCATCTGAATTTAATCCTGAAAGGTTTAATGACGAATTAATCTATAAAGTCGATCCATATGATTTAAATCCTATTGGAGGTGGTCTCTATCTTGGTGCAGAGCAATCACATGGCCACATAGAAGCAAAAGTAATTTTGGCTTCTCTCATCAAAAAGTTCAATTTCTCATTAAAAGAAGTAGTCCGCCCTATAATGAGAGGAACGTTACACCCCGAAAAAAACGTACAGGTAACTCTTAGAGATAATAGGAAACATCCAGTAGGTAGAATACCACCTAAAAGAATTTCTAACTACTGAGATTGATAGTGATCGTTTGTTGTTTTGGTAAATATGTTGTCCATAATTTTTTCTAAAGAAAGCTCCCTCTGTTAGGCCTGAAAGGCTGGTATGAAATAGCCCAGGTCGCAGTAAAGCGAAGGCTTGGGTCAATGCAAACAATTTACTGAGTCCTTAGGATGGCATAGGATACGTACCCAATAATTGACGTAAGGAAATCCGCGTAAATATAATAAAGATTGGGCTCGTAATGCTACTCAAATATGCAACGAAGTGCTTTCTTATAAATTATCTCAACCCATAAATATCAACTAATTCTAATGCTTCATCAACTGAAACACTCCCCTCGATTAAGCCATCCAGTAAATCTTCATATTTTTCCAATTCAATTTGTTCCTTCGTCTCAGGAGTTGGTAAATTATATCGCTCCTTATTAAATGGATAAGTTGGCAAACTGATCCTTAGTGGTTTTTCTTCTATATATAAGAGATTCCAATCGATCGAAGTCCCATTCACCCATAATTTTGCCAACGAACTAATTTTTCTCTTCTCCAACCAAGTTTTAATTAAACTAGGAAAATCCTCATCATTTGAGAAATTAGACATACCTTCTTTATTATTCTTTACATTTCCAAAATAGATATGAGATGCATTATTTGTATTTTTATTACTTAAAAACATATGCAATTTATCTATCAATTCTTCTCTAGTTTCAACAATAAATCCCAATCGAAATTCCATCGCTTTTCTACCAACTTGAAGTGTGTATGCGATGCTTTCTAAACTGTCATCACGTGTCAATTCTTCCTGCAAATAACTTAACAACTGATCAACTTTTTTACACAACACGTCTTCTTCTTTAGCTGACAGCAGAATTAGATAGGGTCCGGAATTTGATCTCATTATTTTTGTAGTGATATACTCTTCAATAATAACATGAGCATTAGAACCACCGGCACCAAACGACGAAATACCACCAATACGAGGAAGTTCTATTTTTTGCCCCGTCGAATTAGTCTCGAGACGTTGATTCCAAGTTTCTAATTCATTTTGTATTTTAAAAGGGGTTTTTGCAAAATTAATATTTGAGTTTGGAGTCTCTGCATATAAAGTCGGAAACAATTTTTTATGATATAATTGCAACACCAACTTTGTAACTCCAGCAATCCCTGCTGCTGCTTCTAGGTGTCCTATATTAGTCTTTACTGATCCTAAAGAACAAAATCCTTTTTCCTGCGTGTCTCGTTCAAAGGCTTTTGTCAAGCCCGCTACCTCAATTGGATCCCCTAACTCAGTTCCAGTGCCATGCGCCTCAATGCACGATAAATGATTTGCCATCAATCCAGCCTTATCTAAAGCTTTTTTAACCAAATCTGCTTGTGCATTAGGACTTGGAACTGTATAACCATTGGTTTTTCCTCCATGGTTTATACTTGTCCCCTTTATAACCCCATAAATATGATCATTATCTTCGAGGGCATCAGATAATCGTTTTAATAGAATCGCTCCAACCCCTTCACCAGGTACAAATCCATTTCCTCCTTCTCCAAAACTTTTGCACTTTCCATCTGTCGACAACATTTGAAGAGAACTTAACTCAACGAAATTAGAAGGATGCATATATAAATTCACCCCTCCTGCAAAAGCCATTTTGCACTCATCTCGTAGTAAATGTTCACAGGCTTCATGAATTGCTGTCAAGGAAGATGAGCACATTGTATCTATAGGCATACACGGACCACCTAAATTTAAAACATAGGACACCCTATTTGCAACAGAACCAAAAGATGTTCTGGGATGAAGTGTTTCACCGCTGCGCCATAGATCTGGCCCATATAATTCATAACCAGTTTTTGTAATTCCTACAAAGACCCCTACATCACGATCAAATTTATTTACCAATTCCTCTGGACTGTATCCAGCGTCTTCAAGTGTCTCCCAGCATACCTCAAGAAATTGTCTTTCCTGCGGATCCATATTGATGGCTTCTAATGGAGATATATTAAAAAATAGAGGATCAAAACAATCATGATTGTCTAAAAAACCACCCCACTTTCCATAACTGTTTCTTTTCTTTAAGGCTTTGTCCTTATTTGCTTCGTAAAAGTTTTCCAAGGACCATCGATTTGCCGGAATCTCTGTAATACAGTTACGACCATTCTCCAAATTCTTATAATATTCTTTTAGATTCTTTGCTTTAGGATAGCGCCCACTGATTCCAATAATTGCAATTGGCTCATTTTCTTTTTTCTTATCCGACTTTTGTTTTATCATTCTTTCATTATCATTTTTCAGAGTACGTTCTTCCAACTCAGCTTTTGTGTTTGTCCACTTCATGCATTGTTTTTCAAATTTCGTTAAAAAATAATCTGCCAATTGATCCAATGTTTGAAATTCAAACAATAACGTTTTAGGTAGATCTCCAAAAATATGAGAGAATCTTTCATTCATGTTTGTAATCAGTATAGAGTCAATCCCATATTGATCTAATGATTGCAGTGGATCGATGTGCGAATAATCTAAATTCGTACAATCACAATAAATCTGAATTAACCGATTTATCACGTTCTTCTTTAAAGAGGAGGTGTTATTTATTTTATTAACGCTGGAATTAGCCTGTTGAATGCTTTTGTAGCCACTTAAAACGTGCAGAGCCTTTTCAAATGCGTAAGAAGGTAAAGGAATTTTGGCTGGTTTTTCATTGGGGTAAAATGATAACCAGTCTACATCCTTTCCCTGCACCCATTTTTCTGCTAACAATTCTATTTCATTCAAGGAAGTGAATTGCCCCTCAGATATGTTTAAATTACTTTTAAATATCGATTTCGATTGTTTATTTATAAGTAATAATTCCAGTTTCGAGATAAATTCATTAAGATTATTTGCAACAATTGCGATACGATATTTTAATGGTTCTTTACCAGTCTGGAGTGTATATAATAAAGAGGGTAGTCGTATCTCATTTATATCATACAACTTATATTCCTGTATTTTTATGTAATTCAGTAATTTATTTACATATTCGTGAAGCTGTTTTTCTGTTCTTGCAGAAATGGGTAATATATTAATTCCAATTTTTTCAGATTGCATATTTGGAATAGCATATTCATCAAGAACAATATGACCATTTACTCCACCATAACCAAAGTTATGAATCCCTATCCTGCGCTTCTTTTTAACACCATTAATACTCCTAGGAATCCACGATTTTGTTTCATTACATATCTCGCAAGAAAGAGGGCCATCTTCATCATTATTCCAATTAATCTGTTCAAAATTTAATACCTTTGGAATGCAATTATTTTTCAAAGTCAGAATCGCTTTAATAAGAGCTGTGATTCCTGAAGCAGATCCTAAATGTCCCATATTCCCCTTAATTGTACCTATGGTTACAGGATTTCCAGACCGATTTTCGAAAATGCTATTATAAACAGCTAATTCCATTTTATCTGTCATAGGGTCAGCAGTTCCTTGTGCTTCGATATAGTCAATGTCGTTTGGCGTTATTCCTGCTTCTTCATATGCTGAATGAATTACTTCGCGATGAGAGTTGGGGTTTGGTGCAGTCAAATACATGCTTTTGCCACCATGCTGGACACTTATGCCACTCATTACTCCATAAATATGATCATTGTCTTTAATAGCGTCTGAAAGTCTTTTTAATAGAACTAATCCTGCTCCTTCTCCGTTCAAATGCCCAGTCGCATTAACATCGAATGGTTTCATCATATTTTCCGGAGTTAGCATCTTCAATTTTCTATTAATGATAAATGTCCATGGAGATAGTAGCACATTGACACCACCTGCTAAAGCTACATTAATTTTTTTATTTCTCAAGGCTTGTACAGCTAAATCTAATGCAGCAAATGAACTTGAACAGGCAGTGTCGACAGCTATACTTGGTCCTTTCTAACCAAAATAATTTGATATCCTATTCACAAGCATAGAATGTGTATTTCCAGTATTCACATACCCATCAAGCTCGTTATTAGAATTTATTATTTTTTCCAAATATTCATTTTTTTCTACGCCAACAAAAAGTCCTATTTTGTTATTAAATAGAGATTTTTTTGTATATCCGCCATTTTCAATTGTTTCCCAAGCCAATTCAAGTAATATACGATGTTGAGGATCCATCAGAATGGCTTCTTTTGGGGTAATACCAAAATGGAGTGCATCAAATGCGTAAATATCATCCAAAAAAGATCCATGATAGCAATCAGTTTTGTCATTTTCTTTAGGATCTCCAAAGTGTTTTTTCCAATCCCACCGTGACTCTGGAACCTCTTTTAATACAGATTTTTCTTGTACCAAATAATTCCAAAAATCGTTCAAATTATTGCTTGAGGGAAATCTTCCTCCAATACCTATTATGGCAATGTCATCTTCAGATTTTTTTTGGGGTCTTTCTTCCTTCAATACTGCATCTTTAATGGGTTGTTGATTAAAGTTATTTTGGTATTTATCAACAAGAAACTTAGATAATGATTCAATCGTGGAAAACTCTAGAAAAGTTGAAGCACTAAGATGCATGAACGGATAATCAGTGGTGATTTCTTTTGCAAATTCTGTTAATGTCATCGAATCGAAACCAAATTCACTTAAATTTGTACAAGAATCTAAATCTGATTCGTTGATTTTTAGAACTTTAGAAATCCGTTGTTTTAAAGAAGCCTCAATTTGATTATTTGAATTCATATTAAACTGCCTTTCCTTAGGCTGATTTTTTTTGATGTATTGTATTTCCCAATCGAATTGGATCGCATTACCAAAGAATTGACAAGCACCAAGATATTCATCTTTGGTAATTTCATTATGCTGTAATAAATTGTCTAGTGATTGCTGGCCAAGTCCTGCAAGTATCCTCAGTTTGAGTTGTTTTAGCTTTGGTTCATGTTCTTCTGTCTTACTATATGAACTCTTACGATACATTTCTAAATATTCATTTGCTTTATCAAATGAATGCTCGCCCATCAGCCGATTAATCATTGGAAATGCAGGCAAATTAATTAATGACCAAAATTTCTTAAAAGATACTTTTGGATCCGGAATCAAACCTAATTTTAATCCTAAAACAATATTTGAGATAGATCCCACAAGTCCTTGATGCGCATCTGAAATACGGTAATTTAATTCCTGAATTGTCAATTTATATTTTCCAGAAAGAACTCTTGCATACCAACGTGCAACCATTTCAGAATAGAAAAATTGTCCGGAATAACCTATAGCGACTTGACTCGCAGTATTGACCAATGAAGGGTCTTTTGAATAAAAAATTCCTAAAGAAAAATCTTTTAATAAAGAAATATTTTTTAAGTATTTGGCATCCTCCTGAACCTTATATCCCGTGCAAAAGACGATTAAATCAATTTTTTCATGTCTAGCATCATTCAAGAGACATCCATCTGAGGTGATTCTAGATATTTCGCCGACGGTATGGATTTTCTTTTGTGCAACCAAATGAACAATATTATCGTTTATTAAAATGGTAGAGTGATCATTTAAATCCTTCTGGCTTGGTAACAATCCACTTTGGACATATGATTCATAATATTCGGGCATTGATCTTTTTAAACGTTCAACTTGATTACTACGATTTTCCGGATTCAATAAATTTGCAACCGATACACAATCATTTGGAATAAATCCTACCATGCGAGGTAATATCAATTTTAAGGATCTAAAGCTCCATAGGACCTTTTTTGCTACATGGGAAGCTTCCTCAGCTATATCCATGCCACTTACACCATTTCCAATAACTAAAACATTTTTGTCTTTGAAATTTGAATTATCAAAATATTGCCCTGAATGGATAATTTCGCCCTGAAACTTTTCCAATCCTTCAATTTGTGGAATATGCGGATGCCAATACATCCCTTGACACATTGCTACCCCATCAAAAAATTCCTTTTTTACATTTCCTTCACGATTGATTTCAACTTCCCACCCATTTTCAGATTTCTCTACTTTAGTAACCTCGGAATGAAAATTTAGATAATTATTTAAATTAAATTTTTTCGCATATTCATTAAGATATAAATTCACATCTTCAACAGAGTAAAAGATGCTTTTTAAATCATCGAGATAAAAATCTGAAAATGTACTTG
Source organism: Parachlamydiaceae bacterium (assembly GCA_013816265.1). Taxonomy (GTDB): domain Bacteria; phylum Chlamydiota; class Chlamydiia; order Chlamydiales; family Parachlamydiaceae; genus JACDES01. Next base: position 47,534 of record JACDES010000001.1, read on the forward strand.
TAAATTTTGATGTTTGAAATCGTGTTTTCTTATACGCACCAGCAGTTTTGTTCTTTTTCAAATTCCAAACGCCCCCAATGGTATTCAGTCTTTCAAAGATGACCGGTTCATGCCCTTCTTCTAATAAAGATTTAGCCATGACTAAACCCGAGGGACCTGCTCCGATGACACAAATTCTTTTTTTAGTTTTTATATCATTATTTAATTCATGAATAGGAGAACTAATAAAAGGATAAGAGGGCAAAGATATTTTTGTTTTGATATCTGGATGCAAAAATTTCCAATCTATATCAATATGCTTCACCCATAATTCTGCAAGTGCTTTGATATCATTTTCATTCAGAAACTGTGCTTTTGCTTTTTCGATCAATTTATCATCAATGTCTGTTTGTCCGCTTTTGCTACCAATAAAATAATCTGAATTTGGGTTTGTGCCTTTCAAAAAATTCGAAATTTTATAAAGTAATTCATCACGATTTTTTGCAGAAAAAATTATTCGTTCTTTCATCGACGATCGAGCAATTTGTAGGGTATATGCAATATTTTCCAATTCAATGTTGGGATTATTTAATATAAACGCACTTAAATTTTTTACCATTTCTTTCAATGTGTGCAAACGCTTTGCCGATAAAGGAAATAAGAATAAATGATTGACATCACGCTTAAGTATTGTTGTAGGTTTAGGTAGATATTCTTTTATAAATGCAAATGCATTAGTACCACTCATACCTGTTGCACCTATCAAACCTTGGCGAGGATTAACTTCTGGGTTCCTCCAATTTATTCCCTCATTGCATATTCCAAAATCAGCATCTTCAAATTCTTTTAAGGGATCTTTTACATCAGTTGCAGGAATGAATTGATTTTTTAACATTAAGATAATTGCGATCAAATTAACAATTCCAGAAGCAGCAAAACTATGGCCAACAATTTGTTTGATAGATCCAATGCCAAATGAAATGCCACCTGACTTATCAAATACTTTTTTATATGCTTTTAATTCAGATACATCTCCCAAAGTTGATCCAACACTATGAGCCAGTATAAAATTAATATCTTCTAGAGCAATATCATTTCGTTTTATTATTTTGCGTAATAGTTCAGTCTGAGCCTCTGAATTTGGTGCGGTAATTCCCAGCGTTTTGCCATCATAATTAATTCCTGTTCCATTGATGATGCAATATATATTATCTCCATCTCTTTCAGCTTCGCTTAAAGGCTTTAAAACAACAGCCACGACTGCTTCGCCAGGTACTAGTCCAGTTGCATTAGGATCAAAAGGTTGGCATTTTCCATCTTTCGACAAAAAGCCCATCTTATTCAACATCGAATATGTGGTTGGAGAATAATTTAAGCTAACACCTGCCGCTAGAGCTATCTCACATTCACCATTTAATAACGCATTGCAAGCTTGATGTAAAGCAACCATGCTAGAAGAACAAGCGGTATTGATGGATAGATTTGGTCCTGTAATATCTAAATAATGGGAAATACGAGCAGCCAATATTGCGTTATGACAACTTGTCGCATTCTCTCTTGTTTCTTGATTATCACCAGAGTCTGAATCTTCAACTCCAACATAAACTCCAAAGGGCTTTCCTGCTATTGACTTCCCAGTATAGCCAGCATTCTCAAATGCTTTCCACGACTCTTCTAATAACATCCTTTGTCGTGGATCCATCAATTCAGCATCCCTTGGAGATATCTCAAAAAAAAGTGGATCGAAAGAATCTATATCATTTATAAATGCCCCTTTTAAACACTCTTTATCTAAGGAATCATCGTTCTGATTTTGATAGTTTTTCCAGCTCTTGCGCTCAGTCGGTATTTCCCCTATTTTAGTCTTATTTTTAATGAGTACATCCCAGAATTCCTCAATGTTATTTGCTCCGGGAAACCTTCCTGATATCCCTATGACAGCAATTTTTTCTTGATTTTTTTCACTAAAGGATTTTTTGTTAACTGAAGTGGAAACAAATTCTTTATCTTCACCTCTGGCCTTTGTTTGCAATAATGGCGTTGGATTTTTGCTTAGCAGATTTGATAGTTTTTGGAGAGTGTTATGAGTAAAAAGGTCAGAAAGCTGCAATTCAGAGCTAAAATGTTTATTAATTTGTTTGGCGAATTTGGTCAAACTAATGGAATCAAATCCAAATTCAGCTAACAATGCATCATCATCAAGATATTCTTCTTTGATTTTAAGTAGCGAGGATATCATCGCTCTGATTTCTTTTTTTACATCATCTAGATCAGAAATAACTTTTACAGTTAATTTTTCATTAGACTCTTCGACGTGGTATTTTCTTTGTAATATTTCTTTAATTCGTGCCGGATCACCAGGAATAGCTAGTAAGGCATCTAAAGGGCTAGATAAAGAAGATTCGAAAATAGAAATTCCTTCACTTTTTTCTAAAAACCTTTGACCACTGGTTTTCAGATACATAGAAGCTCTATCAAGGTCATCAAGGCCCATTCCACCTTCTTTCCAGAAAGGCCAATTGATTGCAATCGTTTTTCCCTTCCTTTTGCCAGCCTTTACAAGTTTGTTGCGATAATGTGAATAAGACATTTGAAATCTATTAGAAACAGCATAATCACATGCTCCAAAGTCCCCTAAAACTGCTGCTGAAGACGAAAAATAACAAATAAAATCTAAATCTAGATCCTTGGTAAATTCATCTAATAATATAGTTCCTTCAATTTTAACATTCAAATGATCTGAAAATGCAGAAAGGTTTTTATCATATAATCCCACTCTTGAGTCAATTCCGGCACAGTGCAGAAGGCCATTAATATGAAGATATTTACTATTTATCGCTTCAAAAAGGATTTGCATTTCAGATCGGTTTGCGATGTCTACATTATAGTATTCGACAATTTTTGTTCCTGAATGATTTAATTCCTTAAGAAAGTTTAGAATGTCATTATTTAGTGGCCTTTTACCAAATAAAATTAAATTTGCAGAATATTCTTTTGCTAAATGTTTAGCAAAGATTTGCCCTAATCCCCCAAAACCACCTGTGATAAGATATGTTCCATTCTTATTTATTGGAATAGAGATGTTTTGTTTCAATTCTTCATGTGCAAATGTAAGTCGATACCTTTTATTGTAATTATATTTAATGTTTCCTAATTGCCACAATTCAACCCATAATTTATTCAGATCAACTTCGGTATTTTCGAACGTGAGTGTGGATATATTAATATTGGGGGAAAGAAGAGCGATTGTCCTTTCAAAACCAATCCAAGATTCACTATAGCAATCCTTAATCGTATTTGAATTTTTAGAGATTAGTAAGATTTTGTTAACAGTTGAAAATTTTTGACCAATTCCTTTTAATAACAGGAAAATAGATTCGATACTCTTTACCTCTTCATTTTCTCCCCACCTAAACACAATTTTTACCGGGATAGAGTCATATATAATACCCTCAAACAATTTTAAATAATCCTCGAGAATATCTGGAGCAATCTCATAGATAGAATTCGTCACCTTTTTATAACTTATTCCTTTGGTCACCAAAATGAGGCTATGTTTTTCGGACTCTTTCTCTAATATTTCTCTAAATGATATATAGTCTGCATCGTCATTACTAAAATAGATAATTTTTGAAGCAATTTTTGGAAATTGAACGGATTCTTTTTCTTCCCATATTTCCTTATATAATGTTAATGGTGAAGAAGGATTTTCCAATTCATGAGCAATTACAGATTGACTAATTTTCTTTTCTATAAGCTCAGGAACAATATACACATTTTTTTTAAATGGATAAGTAGGCAAGGAAACGCGGTTAGGTTTAAATTTTGGATACAGAAGATTCCAGTCTATCGTTGTTCCTTGCATCCAAATATCTGAAATCTTTAAGAAGTCCCTTGCTTCGATCCACTTATGAATCAAATCGTTATCCGCTTTCTCATAAACAATTTCTTTTTTGGGATTCACTCTATTTGTCTCAATAAAAGAAGTGATTTTTGCCAGTAAATCACTTTGATTTTGTACTACGAAAGCAATTCTTTTTTCCATTGCATCTCGCCCTAATTGTAAGGTAAATGCTAAATCAGAAAGAGAAACATCCTTATTATGTTTTAAATAGACTAGAAGACTTTCCGCGTATTCTTTCAATTGCTTGATATCTTTGGCTGAAATAACAACGATATAGTCTGTGTCAATTTCGTTAGTATTTCTTTTCATATTTGTTTTAATATACTCTTCAATTACAAGGTGAGCATTTGTTCCACTAAATCCAAACGAACTTACACCAGCCCTTAGTCTACTATTTAGATTATTCGTCCAAGATTTACATTCTGTATTGACATACATGGGTGAATTAGAAAAATCGAAATGTTCATTAGGTGTTGAGAAATTCAATGAAGGGACAAGCATTTTATTCCTAAGACATAATAATACTTTATGAATACTGGCTACTCCAGCAGCCGCAGATGTATGCCCGATATTTGTTTTTAATGAACCGATTGCTAGATGATGTTTAGGGACACCTTTATTTTGATAAACGGTGGATAACGCATCTAATTCAATTGGATCTCCAAGTTTTGTGCCCGTACCATGCATTTCAACATATGAAATTGTTTTCGGATCGATACAATTTCTTTCATAAACATCGTTAATTAATGTCGTTTGACTATTAGCACTTGGAGCCGTGATTCCATTAGTTTTTCCATCTTGATTTATTCCAGAAGCAATAATGACACCATATATAATATCACCAGCCTTTTCAGCATCATCCAAACGCTTAAGAACTATTGCACCAACACCCTCTCCAGGAATAAAACCTGCTGCTTGATTATCAAAAGCTCTGCATAATCCATCAGAGGATAGCATACCTGCTTTTGACATGCTAATATATGACTCTACATTAAGATAAAGAGTGACTCCTCCTACTAAAGCTAAATCAATTTCACCATTATTTAAACTTTGACATGCCAGATGTGTTGCAACGAGAGAAGATGAACAAGCGGTGTCAATAGATATCGCTGGTCCTTTCAGATTAAAATGATAGGCAATCCTCGCAGAAGCTATTGCCAAGCTATTTCCTGTGATATTTACTTCTTCTGATTGAGTCTTATATAACATTTTGGCATATTCAGATCCCATAATACCTAAATAAACACCGCAACGATGATTATTTAATTGTTTTTTTGTATAACCTGCATCTTCAAAGGCTTTATAGGCTTCTTGTAGAAAAATTCGTTGTTGGGGATCTATTCCTTCAGCATCTGCAGGAGCAATATTAAAAAACTGAGGATCAAATTCATAAGCACCTTCTATGAATCCTCCCCATTTACAATTGGTCTTACCCTCTTTATTTTTATCATGATCATAGTAGATAGATGAATCCCAACGTTCCTTGGAAACTTCTGTAATACAATTTTTACTAGTTACAAGATTATTCCAGAAATCGGATAAATTTTCAGCTCCGGGATATCGTCCAGCTATTCCAACAATCGCTATTTTATTCGAGTAATCATGTTTTTGAATATTATTTTGATCTTGTGCAACTTGTAAGGGTTCTTTAGGAGGTGTTTTTTTCTTAGTTATCAGCGCTTCAGCCTCACTCAAACTAAGTTCACCTTTACGAAGAGCTAATAATATATCCTTAGAATCCATAGTTGGCCATTACTTATTTTATTAATTGATCCGCTACTTCTATATCCAAAATTCCCAGCTGTACTTTTTGTAAAATCTCTTTTAAAGACCCTTGAGCACTCTTCTCTAACATCTCTGAAAGATATTGTGCGAAAGACTTAATATTAGGATAATCGTAAACTTTTGTTGCTTGTATTCCAACGTTATATTTCCTATTGATTACACGCACCCATTCTACCCCAATAATGGAATCCAAACCGATATCAATAAAGGAATTTTCTGCGTGGATATGTTCTTTTCGTAAATCTAATAAAATAGCTAAACTTTCCATCAAGAAAGTCTCTACTTCCGTATTTTCACTATCGAATCTTAGATCTTGTGGGGGTGATGATATGGTATTTTTTCCTAACTCTTTTTGTATGAAAACACTCAATTCATTAATCGTTGGATAGTCGTATACTTTCGTAGCCTGCAAGTTTAAATTGTATTGTTTATTGATACTTCTTAACCATTCAACACCTATGATTGAATCCAATCCCAAATCAATAAATCTGGCATCTAAATCTAATCTATCTATTGGCATATCTAAAAAAGTCGCTAAACTTAGTGTAATAGTTTCTTTTATTTGATCATTTTCTTTGTCATCTATCTTAAAAGATTTAACAATATTTATTTCGTTTGATGTAGGTTTCAAACTAATTGGCAAGCGCTCTTTAGTTATTTTTGATTCTACTTGATCATTTCTTACATTTTCTAATGTGATTTTTAAAGGGGCAACATTGCTAAACTCATTAAGAATGTGCTTAGGTATTGATTTATTTCCAGAAACTATCCAAAATTCGTTTCTTTCAAAAGGATATGTTGGAACATGAATTTTTTGATGCTTTTCCTTGCATCTTGGTGTATAGCCTTGACAATATAATTCTGCGATTCTTTTGAATTCCTTTTCAGTCTCCTGTTGAATAAAAATCTCTTCTTCTTTTTTATCTGTTTTTATTCCTTTTTTATTAAGTTTTTCAATCAGCTCTTTTTTGTTTGTTGCAACAACGGCTTTACGATACTCAAAATGCTGACGTCCTTCTATTAAGGTATAACTGATTGATGAGAGGTCCTCTTCATCTTCTAGATAATCAATAAGTTCGTTTGTTTTATCTTCAAGACTTTTCTCCGATTTGGCAGAAAGAAGAATCAAGTAGTACGCATGTTTTTCAATTGGTAGCTCTTGATCGTAATTTTCGAGAACCATGTGAACGTTTGTTCCGCTCATACCAAAAGCACTCACAGCTCCGAGCCGTTGTGGTTTGTCCCATTCTTGGATCGATTCGTTTACATAGAATGGGCTATCTTTCCAATTGATGTATTCATTCCCTTTATCGTAATTTAAGCTTTTTGGGATCTTTTTATGATAAAGCGAGAGAGCAAGGCAAATTAAGTTAACAACCCCAGAAGCAGCAAACGTGTGTCCAAAATTCGTTTTTGTCGAAGTCATGGCACAACGACCTTTATTATTGAAAGCATCGATAAGGGCATTGACTTCCACAGGATCGCCTAATTTTGTACCAGTTCCATGCGTAACAATATATTCGATTTGTTCCGGTTTTATGTGATTTTTTTCATAAGTTGATTTGATCAATTTTGTTTGAGCTTCGCCACTAGGAGCAGTGATTCCATTTGTTTTTCCATCATAGTTCATACCACTAGCTTTTATTATAGCATAGATTGGATCTTTGTCTACTATCGCCCGTGAAAGCTTTTTTAACACAACAGTTGCAACAGCTTCTCCAGGTACTAATCCATTAGCCTTTTGGTCGAAGGTATAGCATTTACCATCGTCTGATAGCATTCCAGCTTGTGCCATAGCTACAAAAATTTCAGGGCTAAGGGATAAGCTAACTCCACCTGCAATTGCTGCATCACACTCTCCAGTTAATAGGCTGCTGCAAGCTTGATGAACAGCAACAAGTCCAGAAGAACATGAGGTATTGATTGCAAGAACGGGTCCATCCAAGTTTAGGAAGTAGGATAATCTTGAAGCTAGGATACCTTCGTGATTAGATGTAATATTAGATTCATTTTCCTTATTTAGACTTTGGTAATCACCTTGTTCTACTCCTATGTAAACGCCTATTTTCTGTCCTACGAAATCTTTTTTTCCATAACCCGCATCTTCAAGTGCTTTCCAACCTTCTTGGAGGAGAAGTCTTTGACGTGGATCCAACATTTTGGATTCTTTTGGAGATATTCCAAAAAACGTGTTGTCAAACTCTCTTACGCCAGGAATGGATCCGATCCATTTAGAATTTGTCTTAAAAGGGTCGTTTGCGGCATCTCCATAATACTGTGTCCAATCGAAGCGATCAGAGGGGATTTCCGTTATTGTTTCCTTTCCCTCGATGAGTATTTGCCAAAATTCCTCAATATTTCGAGCTCCTGGAAATCGGCCACTCATTCCAATGATTGCAATAGATTCGTTTGGTGTTTGTATGGGCTGTATTTCTTTTTGAGATTCTATTTTAGGAGTCGCTACTTTGACACGGTAATAGTTTTCTAGTGTTTTTGTATGGTTTGTGAGAAGGTATTTTTTTACTTTTTTTATCGTCGCGTATGTAAAAAAGATCGAAGGGGTTAAAGAAATGTTATAAAATCTTCCTAGTTGATGTGCAAGAGCTGTTAAACTGATGGAATCGAATCCTAAATCAGCAAGATTCGCTTCTTCATTAATTTTTTCTGTTTGAATAGAGATGATTTGACTAATATGATTTTTTAGATCCTTGGAAAGTTTTTGTTCAACGTCATGCGTTTGCTCTAAGAAATGGATTTGATCCTCTGCTCCTGCAACGACTAAAAATTGTGTATTTTTTTGAGACAAGAGGGTGTCAAAATGGGAAGTTCCTTCGTCAACTTCTAAAAGTCGTTGTCCACTTGTTTTAAGGTATAAATGGGTGCTTTGATCATCTTCTAAACCCATACCACCTTCTTTCCAAAGGGGCCAGTTTATAACAACAGTTTTCCCTGTTCTTTTTGTTGCGTTTCTATAATCGGTGTAAGCCATTTGAAAACGATTGCCAACAGCATAATCACAAGAGCCAAAATCTCCCAATATTGCCGCAGTTGATGAGAAGTAGCAAACAAATTCAGGAGACTCATCTTTTAACAATTCATCAAGAACTTGTGTTCCTTGTACTTTGGAGGAAATAATCTCTTCAAACTCAGATAAATCTTTATCTAAAAGATTCCTTCTACCTTGCAAGCCTGCAACGTGAAGTACGCCATTGATTTCTCCAAATCGATTTTTCGCTTTCTTTATTTCTTCCTTCATCCGATCTAATTGAGATACATCAGCTTGCAAATATTGAACATTTGCACCTAATGCCTCTAAATGTTGTATTTTTTTATTTTTCTTCTGATCTATTTGTGATCTTCCGCTCAAGATTAAATTTACATTACCAACTTTTTTAGTAATATATTCCGCAAATAGTAATCCTAAGCCACCACAACCACCTGTAATTAAATATGTCCCATTTTTTCGAAGTAATGATGGCGCTGGTTTTAATTCATAAGGTCTCAATGCTAAATGGTTAGCTTGTTCTTCTTTGAACACTAAGCTCTCTATCTTTTCTAATCGACAAGCGGCCCATAGCCGCGATACCCATTCTGATAGATCTATCTTGTTCAAATCATAGACCATCGCAATTTTTAAATTTGACAATACGAGCCCAAGCGACTTTTCAAATCCTATCCAAGAATATCCATAACACATCTCCAGAGGATCTCCCTCAAATGGGATCAATAAAGAGCCGGAAATGTTTAAACGATTAATACATTGGAGTAAATGAACAAGATGTCCATATTCCTTCCTAAGATTCTTTTTTTCCAATGGACCAAAATACCAAATCGTATCAACTTTTATTTTTTGACTGATTTTTTTAAGTTTGTTTTCATCAGATGCAAAGTGAACATTGCAATCAGGGGCTAATTTATTTAGTTGATTTAAGACAGTCTCTTTTTTATTTTCACTTAATCCTAGGCAGACAATATTGCCTATTCTTTTTGATGAAACAAGTTGAACCGGTTCCCAATATTCTTCAAAAGTTTTCAAAGAATTGCCTGGAACATCAACCTTAACATCATTATTTTCTATAATATCCCTTATCCAATATCTCTCTTTAGCAAAAGGGTAAGTTGGAAGACTCATTTTTCTAGGAAGATCATTTTCATATAATTGCTCCCAATCGACACCTACTCCGTTTACCCACATTTCACATAGTTTATGAAACTTCTTTTTTATTATCCAAGACTGTAATAAGTATGCCCCATCAGCATCTGAAGTCAAATTTTTAAATATTTCCTTACTCCCGTGAAGATCCCCATAATAAATCCCTTCCGCATTGGCACCAGCTTGAAATACAATTTCATTTAATTTATTTTTTAATTCCTCAATGCTGCCCACAATCATTGCGACTCGACATTCCATTGCCTCTCTACCGGTTTGTAAAGTATAAGCAATATCTAACAGTTGATTATCATTAAAATGTGATTTTTCTATCGATTGCGCTAATAATTTTGCGCTTTCAATTAGTCTTTCCTTACTCTTAGCTGAAATAACAATAATTACAGGTGAAGAAGGAAGCCTTGCGCTTTCTTCAGTAGTAATAAATTCTTCTACAACTACACAAGCATTGGAGCCTCCAGCACCAAAAGAAAGCACACAAGCAGCCCGAGGAGATATACAAAGCCTTCCATCTTTAGTTTCTATGGGCCGTGGCCAACTTGTAAGGTCTTGCTGCACATATAATGGGCTAGATCGAAAATCGATATTGGAGTTAAGAGCTTTTGCATTGAGAGATGGCACTAACTGATTATTTTTCATTTGTAAAAGAACTTTAGTCAATCCAGCTATTCCTGCTGCAGACTCCAAATGCCCAATATTTGGCTTAATTGAACCAAGTGCACAGGATTTAATTTCCTTAGAGCTATTCTTCAGAGCTTGGGTTATAGAAGAAAATTCAATAGGATCTCCTAAAGCAGTTCCTGTTCCATGGGCTTCAATATAGCTAAGTTGATTTGAATCAATTTTTGCCTCTTCCAAAGCTTTTTGTAATAAATTAGATTGTGCTTGAGGACTTGGAACTGTATATCCATTTGTTTTTCCGCCGTGATTGATATTTGTGGATTTTATCACTCCATAAATATGATCTTTATCCAAAATAGCCCTTGAAAGCGGTTTCAATAATACAACTCCCACTCCCTCTCCAGGCACAAACCCATCGCCATTTTGTCCGAAGCTCTTACATTTGCCATCTTCAGATAACATATGGAGAAAACAAAGTTCGACATAAGTAAATGGGTGAAGATAGAGGTTTACACCCCCAGCGAAAGCCATTTGGCAACGTCCATGGCGGATTGATTCACATGCCTCATGAATCGCAGCTAAGGATGAAGAGCACATTGTATCTATTGGTAATGAGGGTCCAGATAAATTTAAAAAATAGGAGACGCGATTAGCTAAAGAACTAAAGGAGGTGCGTGGATAAACTTTCTTCCCACTCTTCCATAATTCTGGTCCATACAAATTGTAACCAAGTTTAGTGATCCCGGCAAAAACTCCTACTTCTCGGTTATAATTTTTTTCCAATTTTTCCCTTGTATAACCCGCATCCTCAAGCGCTTCCCAACAAGACTGCAAAAATATTCTTTCCTGTGGATCCATCGCCATTGCATCTTTTGGCGAGATATTAAAAAATAGAGGGTCAAAATCAGCAAAATCATCAATAAAAGCCCCCCATTTGCTATAACTTTTTCCTTCTTCTATTGCTTTGGATTTATTGGATTCATAAAATCCTTCTAAAGACCATCGGTCATTGGGGATTTCATTAGCACATTCTTTACCTGCTTTTAAATTTTCCCAAAATTCAGCAAGATTTTTTGCTTTAGGATATCTACCAGCAAGGCCAATTATTGCAATAGGTTCATTTTCTTTTCTGTGGCATGTTGACGATATTATTTTCTGCGGTTCTCGCATTATATCGATGGTATTTTTTGTTTCATTTTTATTTTCTGTTTCACCGAATAATTTTGATAGGACATGCCCTTGATGTTTAATCATATGCTGTACTAATTCATTCAATGTTTTACATTCAAAGAAAATAGTTGTTGTTATATTCTCGAAGTTCTTTTTAATGAGCTTGGTCATTTGTGATATAAGAATAGAGTCAATTCCGTACGACTCAAGATTTTCATTCACATCAATTTTTTGAGTTGAAATTTTTAATACTTGGCTCAATATATTTTTTAGATATTGAGTCAATTGTTCTGCATATCTTACTTGATTTATATTTTCTGAATTATTTTGAACGACATCCATTTGATCCATTATTTGTATTTTTTTATTCGTTGAATCGAACAACGGTAAACCTAAAGCAAGAGGATTGTCCATTTTTGCATACACCATTTGGTTGAATTCAGATCTTAAAAATAAATCAAGAGTTTCAAAAGCTTCTTGTGGTTCAATAGCACCTATTCCTGCAACTGAAAGTCGATTTTTGAATGAGATTGGAATATTTGCACCAACACCTATATCGCCCCAAAAGCCCCAATTTACAACAGCAACTTTACAATTAAGTTCCGAGGATAATTGATAAGCGAAAGCATCTTCAAAAACACTTCCTGCAGCATAACTGCATTTTCCATGATCCTTGGTAAGAGCAACAATCGAAGAAAAATACAGAAGAAAATCTAAAGGCTCTTGACTAAAGACTTGAGCCATCCGAACACTTAGATCAATTTTTGCAGAAAGGCCTTCTTTAAATCTTTGTACATCTGTATTTATAATGCTGTTATCTAGAATTCCTATTGCAGAATGTACCACACCGTCAATGTGGGGATATACTTCTTTTATTTTTATATAGATTTGATTCAAAACAGATGGATCATTCGCATTTCCTGAAAAGTAGAGGGGCTCACAACCTAGCAAGGATAAATGTTTAATCTTATTTTCGATTTCTGTGTTCTTCTCTCGACGACCTATCCAAACGATTTTAGCGTTATAATGCCTGATCATGTACTCAGACCACTTTTCTCCTATTCCGCCTGCACCACCAATAACAACATATACTCCCTCTTTCTTGTAGAGAGGGGCATTTGTTTTTGAAAAAGATAAAGGTTGCAAAGCCAGCTGATACCACGATCCATTTCTAAAGCATCGAGTGTTTCCATCTGTGCTGAATGGAATATTATATAAATGATGCCAAGCAAATTTTTCTAAATCGTCAACATCGATAAGTCTTACTGAAAAATTGGGAAACTCTTTCGCCATTGAACCAAAAAACCCATGTACAGAGGAATGAGTCGGGTTTATTCTTTCTTGCTTCAGTACCTGTTGAGCCCTTTCAGTCACAATTGTAAATCCAATATTGCGATTCAATTGTCCTAGTGAAGATAATGTTTTAATTAGATTAAAGAGCTGAATAACCCCTTTGTCTTGCTCTTCAATTATCCGATCATCAAGTACACCAAAATTTGTTGGAGGAGCAATCCAAATAATCTGATCTATGTTTATTAAACTTAGATCATTTATTCCATCCAATGAGATACGTTTAGCTTTAGGAAAGGTGCTACAAATCTGATTCCATATTTTATTTGAATCACATATCACAGCAATATGATCTTTCTGATTTAGATCAGATGCTATTTTTTGTATTTCTATTGTATCCCACTTTGGAAGAAAGGCATTGTATTTCATGACTTCTGATTGTTTGTGCTCTATTATCCAATATTGTTCCTTATTAAACACATATCCTGGTAAATTTATTCTACTTGGGGTAATTTCTTTGTATAATCGTCTCCAATCTACCTGCGAACCTCCTAACCAACTATTTAAAATGGCTTCGAAATTCTTGTCATTTACTAATCGATCAAAATCAGCTACATCAAGATCTTTTTTTACATCAGAAATTTTACATATTCTTTCGTTAATTTTATCATGTCGTGACAACTGAGATAAAAGATCCTCAAAATTTGAAATAATGAGTCCAAACCTAAATGAAAATGGCTCTCTACCAATTTGAAGTGTATAACAAATATCTGACAATAAATTTTCTTCATCCCCTGATTTGTCTTTTAATTTTAAAAGATTTTCATAGAGATTAATTATTGACCTCTTCAAAGATTCCTGATTTTTTGCAGAAACGATGAATATATTTGCAGGAAGACTAACTTTATCTTTTTGTTCTCTTTTATACTCTTCTAAGATTGTATGTGCATTCGCACCTCCGCACCCAAAGCTGCTCAAACCTGCTCTTAACGGTACCCCTTCTTGAATCGAAGTCCATTTCTGATGAGTTGCAGTAATATAAAAAGGCGAATTCTCCAACTGAATATTTGGATTAAGTTTATGATAATTGATCGTCGCGGGTATTTCTTTTGTTTGTAGACACTTAATGACTTTGAATAAACCTGCTAACCCTGCAACAGCTTCTAAATGTCCCATATTTGATTTCACAGAACCTAATCCACACCAATTTGTATCCCCAATTCTTCCAAACTTAGCGAATGCTTCCTTAAGCCCCTGAACTTCAATTGGATCGCCTAATTTCGTTCCCGTTCCATGTGCTTCAATATATCCTATACTCGAGGGGGAAACGTTCGCATTTTGAAATGCTTTAATTACCAAATTTGATTGACTTTCGGGATTCGGTACGGTTAGACCCGAAGCGACGCCGCCATGATTAATCGCACTTCCTTTTATGATAGCATAAATAGAATCTTTAGCTCTTATTGCATCTTCAAGCGGTTTCAATAGAAGCATCGCAGCTCCTTCACTCCTTACATATCCATTCGCATCAGCATCAAAAGTTTTGCATTTTCCATCTTTTGCAAGCATTCCAGATTTATAATAAAGAATACTATACAAGGGATGGCACATGATGTTAATTCCACCAACAAGAGCCTGCTTACAATCCCCAGATTCAATTGATTTTATCGCTTCATGAATAGCAACAAGAGAGCTAGAACAGGCTGTATCAATAATAATGCTGGGTCCCTTAAAATTAAAAAAATAGGAGATCCGATTGGGCAAAATTGACATATGAATACCGGTCCCGAAATGAGGCTCTATAGCATTATATTCCCCTAATAACCTTCCATAATCAGATCCACTCGCACCTACAAATACCCCTGTTTCAGAGCCTGATAATACTGAAGGGGCGTAACCAGCATCTTCTAATGTATGCCAAGCAAGTTCCAATAAGATTCTTTGTTGAGGATCCATTAACTCAGCTTCTTTCCGAGAGATTCTGAAAAAGGAGGCATCAAAGGATCTGATATCATCGATAAACCCACCTTTATTAATGCCCTCAAAATCATTCATATCTCGAAAAGGCCATTGCCAACGCCCTTCAGGGAGATTCGAAATTGCCGATTTTTCTAATTTTAAAAAGTTCCAATAATCATCTAAATTGTTAATATTTGGAGGAAATCGACAAGAAAGGCCTATAATAGCAAACTCTTTCCCAGGCAATCGATGATTATCTACAACGGTTTCTTGAACTGTTTTTTCTGTTACAACATCCTTGTTGTCTTTAAGTTGATCTTTGATATTTTCAATCACTTTTTCAGCACTGTTGTACTTAAAGAAAAATGAGCTATTAAGATTCATTCCAAAATGGAAATTGATATTTTCTTTCAATTTTAATAAATCAGCTGAATCTAAACCCATTTCCATGAGAGGAGTGCGCACCTCAAATAGCGCTTTATCTACTCCTAAAAGATCTTCTATCGTCTTTTTAATAAAAGAATCAACATCCGCAGATTGATTTTTGTTGGCTAACGGTTGAATTTCAAATCTTTTTCTCGTTAGTAAATCATAAGAAACTAATATTCCATTTCCGCAATTTTCCTCATCCTTAGCACGATAATTTTTTACCACTCCTGCAATATCCGCTCCATGCAATTGATGGAATCTAAGAATGGGATCTAGATATTTATTACTACTATCCTTAGTTTTAATATAATCAGCGTATGTAAATTGTGGATGGCTTAAATATTCTTTACAGCGCGTGACGGCAACAACTTTCTGAATATCCGCTCTCGAACTAACTTTAAGTAGCATAAATTCTAATAGATCATCACCCAGATTTAGATGCTGTTTTTCAGGTATTATGTTAATCGCAAGCAATTGAACAAGATGACCTTCATCATTATGCAAATTGAATACATTTTTACTTGTATGTGAACAAAGTAATTTTTCATCTATTATTTTTTGTGAATAAATAACACCAACAACCTCTTTATCTAATTCTAAAACTAATTGCCCCTCAGAAAATTTCTTAATCTGATTTCCTAATATAGTTTGGGACATCTGTAATTTTGTAGCCCAACATCTTTTTTCTAAAGTCACTAATCTTGGCAAATCTGATTCTTTAGCATAACGAATTCGATAATCTCTTTTCTCCATATAGAGTGAAGGTATTTTATCCTTATTAGATGAATATTTTTGAAAAAGGGTTTTTGGAAAAAATTGTAAATTCGCTAAATCCATTAGAAAAGTTTCAAATGTCTTTACGGATTTCGCTTTTATCTTCTTTTCTTCAGATTGGCTGACAAGGAGAAATCCATTCTTAGTAAAGAATGAAGCCCACGGTTTTAATAAGCTTTTAGGTTTTATATCATGAGTGTATGCAACTATATAAAGGATATTATCTTTCTGAATCCCCTTTTTGAATAATTCTTCAAATATCTTAGAGGGATCAGAGTCTTTAAGATTTATTTTCAAACTGTTTTCAACAGAATGGTTATTTTTTAAGGTCTTTTTTTGGTTATTTTCTGATTGTGCTAGAAATACTGGAAATGTGTTTAGAACTTTGCCTCTGCAAGTTTTATCCTTAATAAATTCATATATCACATTTAAATCATTCTCACTTGAATTACTCAAATTTAATAAGCACGTCGGCTGTTGTGAGTAGAGTTGGTTATCAAAAATTGATAATAAATAGTTTTCTAATGAAATATCCATACATGTATCAGTGGTATATGTTTTTTACTGTCCAAATAACGTTTCTATACGATGTTTTACTTCCTGTTGACTAAAGGACAAACGATGCATTTCTAATTCTTGTTCAATTATTTTTGGGATCTCTTCTCTAATTTGGCGCGTTAAATGTTTCTTTAGAATGATAAGTGAATCCCGAGGCTTTCTTGCTATCTCTTCAGCACAGGTAAGTGCCTTTGCGATGACCTCTTTTTTCTTTAATATTTCTAAGGGTACTCCTAGATTTTTCAATACACCACCTTGATAATTTTTTGCTGTAAAGAGCATCTCATGTCCTATGGATTCGCCAAATTTTTTGGGGATTGTATATGTTGCTCCCATTCCTGGTGTAAACCCATACTTCATGAAATTTGTACTGTAAATACTTTCTTCAGCCAATAAAATTATATCTGCAAAGCATCCAAGCGCCAACCCACCTCCAATAGCATGTCCTTGCATAGCTGCAATAGTAGGCACTGGACAATCCAACAGTAATCGATAAAAATTCAAATCTACAAAAGTGATTTTTCCATCGAATATTTTTAATAACTCCTCTTGAGTGCCTCCACAACAAAAATAATTATCATATCCATGTATCACAACAACTTTGATTCTTGAGTCTGTTTCAATAGCTTTAAATGTTTCAATTAGACCTTTAATTAAGGAATGGGAAAATGTATTTCGCGCTTCTTTATCAGCTAACTGAACAATAGCAACCCCTTCAGTAATTTCCAACGTTACAGCATTCATTTACTACCCTTTATTTTAGAGAATAATACACTGGAATTTATCCCACCGAACCCAAAAGAGTTACTTATAGCATGATTTATTGTTAACGATTGACTTTGGTTACATACAAAATTACAATCTTGACAGATAGGTGTTTGTAAATTCAATGAAGGATGAACAAAAGATTGTTTCATTTGTAGGATTGTTGCGATAGCCTCCACAATTCCACCAGACCATAGACAATGTCCAGTAATGCTTTTAGTGGAATTTAAAGCAACTTTTTTTGCACAAGGTCCAAAAACCTGTTTAATCGCTTCTATCTCAGTTTCATCTCCTATAACTGAACTGGAACCATGCGTATTGATATATTGAATTTGATTGGGTAAAATACCTCCATTATGCATTGCTGAGTTCATAACAAACATTTCCCCCTCAAGATTTGGAGAAGATCCTCGATATCCATCTAATTTCATTGAAACGCCTGAAATTGCAATGGTATCTTCATTCGAATGGTTTTTTCTGCCATGTGACGCTTCTAAAGTTATACACCCGCTAGCTTGGCCCCAAATGAACCCATTGTGATCTTTATCGAAAGGTCTGCAAGCTTGCGAAGGGATCTTTTTATAACTATCTCCTCCCAAAGCACCTATTTGGTGAAACCCTTGCAATTCCAATGGAGATAAATCGGCTAATGCTCCTACAACCAAACATATATCAAGAATACCATGTTTTATCATCCTGTAGGCATTGATCAAGGCTAAATTTCCACTCGCTGAAGCTCCGCCAATTGTAAATCCTTCTCCATGAATCTCAAAAATTTCACTCAATGTCCCCACATGATCCGTATCCATGAATCGAATTGCATAATTTGGATTTAGATACGTTGGTTCTCTTTTGAAGGCTTCATTTGAAACATATTGATATCTTTGTGAAATATTCTGTCCTGCTACAACGATTCCAATTCTCTGTTTATTAATGTTCCTCTCATGAATTTTACTTTCTCTCCATGCTCCTAACGCAGCTATGATGGCAGTTTGTATTGTCAGTGGAGCTCTATTTCCAGCTTTTTTAGCATGTATTATTAATTCTCTAGGTAAATCGGAATAATCTTCAAGAGATGACTCAAACGAGAAGTCACTAAGCCCTGCTACGATTACGGGGAATGACAATTCTGGAAAATCTTGGCTACAAATGAAATGACTTTTTCCATTAAATAAAGAATCGTTAAAAGATGATAGAGAATGTCCTGCTGAACTAACAATACCCATTCCTGAAACTGATACAGAGACCATAAATTGTAACGCCTTCTGCACGAATTGTATACCACAGCCCACTGAATACTTTGAACCGCGCCAAAACCTCAGGATCCGATGATCTATTACAGATCCATATTTCTAATATTGACCTATTTATGATCATCGTAGCGCGAGGATTTTCGTGGTGGTTGAAATCCAAGTATTAAAGGGGCTGTTGTGTAATAAACGCAAATTAAAAAAATTTTCTAATAAAACCCTTTTAATTTTGCTAAATTGGGGTTCATTTTAACCAATTTATAGTATTAAAAATCAAGAAAATTAAAAAATTTCTATAGCATTTTTTTACTTCGATAAGTAAAATTTTTTAAATAAATTGTTTCAAACGGCCTGTGGTATAAAATCTTTGCGCTAGGAAATTCATTTAATATTATCAGAAATCAACAAGGAAATAATGCAGAAAAATCTAGTAATATTATTTTTAGTGATCACATTCATAAGCATGAGTATTATGGAGATTTTTTCTAATGTCCCTTTATCAAAGAAACCCCATTTGGAGACTTTTATGCAATCTTCAACTTTACAGTTCGAGCTCAATGAAAACCAAACAATTGCTTATTTTTATCCTCCTGAAGAAAAATGGGAAAAAAAGTTAAATGGATTTGAACATTTCTATTCTACAATGTTTCCAGTAGCTGCATTTTATTTTCAAGGGGAGATTCAAATAGATCGTTTTATTGATGCTATGGCAAAAACTCTAGAAGATTTTCCGATGATGTTTGCCCGTTTAAGGACAACTTCCGATGGATCTTATGCAGAATTTTCTGGTTTTAAAAATGATAAAGAAAAATATAAGATTCAACTTGAAATTTCTGAGCAAAATGTTAATGTAGAAGAAGGAATATTAGAAAATATACTACCTAATTATGTCGATCAAAAAATAAAACAAGGTATAGTCGATGATACGAATAATTTACCAATGGGTGCATTCAGAATAACCAAATTTGAAAACGGATTCTCTCTTGGCTATTATATTAATCATGCCTTTTTCGATCAGTCAAGCATTTTGTATTTTTTTAAATATTTATCCGATATTTATACAAATGGTACGACAACTCATCCAAAGCCATTTCTTATTGATGTTGCAACTCTTAAACCCAAAATACCTCCAAGCTTTAAAAATCTTACTGAAATTCGTGATTACAGCAAAACAGTAGGAATGCGTTATGTAAATGATATCAACGAACTATATCAATTATTAACGACGCCCTATCCTGGAACTATTTTTAATTTGGTATTTAACCGAGATCAATTAGAAAAATTTCGCAATGAAAATGATTTAAAAGTCTCTGCAAACGATATCATTCAAGCCGTTTTGTTTAAAATTTATTCCTATGACAAAAATTTGACAGATGAAGACAACATTTACTTTGCTTTTCCCTGCAATCTGAAAAAGCGTTGTGGATTCAATGAAAATGGGATTGGTAACGTCATTACAGGTTGTCAATCATTTTTTCGCGTAGGAGACTTACGTAACGCGAGTCTTACAGAACTAGCTAAAAAAAGTCGTGAACGCGTAGATCAAATAAATACCGAAACTTTTAAAGAAAATCTTGTTTGGTTTGAAAGCTTATTATCAATGGGTGAATCACCTCAAAAATATCTTCCAACAGCCTTTTTTGAACCATTGTATTTTGGAGCTAGCAATTGGGCTTCGTTTAATTATGAAACCGTCAATTTCGACGATAATACTCCATTCGCTTTAAAAACCACTTCAATACCTACTCTTGGAATAAGCATCATTTGTTTTTCCGGGGGAAAGGAACTTGAATACACTCTTTCAATTGCTGTCCCTCATAACAGCACAGATTCATTATACCTTCTGGAGAAAACATCTCATTTATTTTCTATTAATCTTGAAAAATAATATCTGTGTATGTAATCTTTTTTTGAAGATGTTTGTTTGAGTTTTTTATAGAATTGCTTTTACCAGCAACCACAGGATTATTATGACAAAAACTTTAGAAGATCCCATCGTCTCCCTTCCTTTGCCTCCTGCTGTTCGTGGTTGGCCACTCATTGGTAATTTGCTGAGCTTTCAGTCAGATCCTGGGGCATTTCTGATGAATAATTATGAAAAATTCGGTCCTGTTTTTACCGTCCAACTAGGTCCAAAGCGTATTGCAGTACTCATCGGCAAAGAAAACAATCAATTTTTCTTCAATATGACGGATAAACTATTCTCCCTTCAAGAAGTTTATCAGTGTATGTGTCCCATTTTTGGTAGTTTAGATTATACCTTGGGAGCACCACGTGACAAATATCAAGAACAGAGAAAAACAAGCCTCGCCTTTTTCACAACGAATAGAATGCCTTATTACTTCGATTCTATGGTAAAAGAAACGACCGATTGGGTTAGCAAGCTCGGTCCTGAAGGCCAGTTTGATATGTGTCATACTTTTGGAGTATTATTGATGCAGATAGCCTCCAGAGCTTTTGTAAGCACAGAATTTCGCGAACTTATGGGGGATGAGTTTAGAAAGCAATACGAACATATTGCTGCAGGTATCGACTTTTTTCTCCCACCAAGCCTTCCCCTCCCCCGCTTCTACCGACGTGACGCAGCCCGAAAAAAATTGCTCGCAATGATTTGCTCTTTTATTCAACGTCATAGATCCTCAGGCTACAAAAATGATGATACCTTGCATTTCATGATAAATTTAAAGGAAAGCGGGTTTTCTCTAACAGATGAGGCACTCGCAGGAATTGTCTTGAAGCTAGTCTTTGCAGGTCAAGAAAATACGCATTCACTGCTTACATGGGGATTAATTCAACTTTTGCAAGATCGTGATTATCTAAATGAAGTTTTCGCTGAACAAACCGAAATTTTCAAATCAGACAATACCTTCACGGAAGAAAAACTGAAAATGATGGATAAACTCACCCTTGCACTTAAGGAAACTGAACGTTTGAGACCCGTTACAACAGCATTGCTACGTTATAATATTGAAAGCTACGAAAGAGGTGGTTACCAAATCCCCAAAGGATGGATGACAATGATATCTCCATTCGTCACGCATCGTATGCCTGAAATTTTTCCGAATCCTAATAAATATGATCCAATGCGCTTTTCACCTGCACGTGATCCTAATAAAACGGCACATAATACATTATGCGCTTTTGGTGGAGGAATCCATAAATGTTTTGGTATGAACCTTGCTTATATGGACATGAAAGTTATTATCTCAATTTTACTTAGACATTATGAACTTGAGCTCGTCACCAAAGATCCAAAACTTAAGAAGGGCTTGGTGTACGTGCCACAAGGTCCTTGTATAGTAAAATATAAGCGACGCTAAATTATTACTACTCTATACCACGTGCAGGTAGGCATGTGGTTTCATCAATTTTTGAAGTCTCAAAAAGTCCTGACGAAATGCCGTATTCTCTGACAGTGGATAGGCATGTGGTAGGAACACCAACTGTAGTATTTAATGTTTTATTATCACCGGATTTATCAAAACAAATGACGCTCATTCCTAGCGCCGCAACTAACGCAGCAGCGGAAGGAGTAGTAAGCTTAACGGCATTCTGAGAATCGAATAAGATCTCCTGATATTGAAATGACGACCAGTTGGTACTTACCCAATGATGGGATTTAATAAAATTAGTCGGAATATAGTCTTTTGGAATCTGCGAAAATTGAGGAAAACTTCCATACCACGTCACATACCTTTTAAAGGCCTCAGGTGTTAACTCGTTCAGAGCTTTTCGATTGAATTGAGCTAATTCGAGAAGGCTTGAATTCCTAATAAATTCCGTTTTTAGATCCATCTTACATGAATAGACGACATTCCCCATTATATTTTCATCTAATCCACATCTTTTTCGCATATTACACGCAAAGGAAAAATGTTGTTCCTCTTCCGGCAAAAACTTGGGATCCATCATGTAAACCTTTAACAAAAGCGCGTTAATAAGGTCATTTTCAGTGACAAATGTTGCCGATTCAGCTTTGAGTTTTGATATTGCAGATAGTTTAAAATGTATATTTAAAACAGTGCCAGGAAACGGTGTTGTTACTTTTTTTATCAATTCACTTTTATCTACAAGATATTGAAAGCCCTCTGACTCTCCGAATATACGAAATTCATTCAAATCTCGAAATGAAGGTGGTTTTCGCGGTAGGAGCGAATCCAAGTTTATAATCTCGGGTTTCTTGAGCGTTTCAGCCTGATTTCTATTTGAATAACAGTTGGCAAGATATTTGAAAAAATAGAATACACTTGATTGATCTAATAATGCATGATTGAAATGATATCCTAAACTAAAGCCATCTTTCAATTTTTGCAATTTCAACGCGCACATCGGCAAGCCTTCTAAATCATCAGTAATACCTGTAAGTATTCTTGAATCCACTTTTTCGGGAAGGATCGATGTTGAGCTGTCTTCTCCAATTTCTAGTTGGACAAAATCATCATTGTTATCCGAATAGCTGACATTAATATGCTCACCATCTTTATGAAGTCGACAAAATAAGAAATCAAAATTTTTAAGAGTAGTCTGTAGAGCTTCTATAAACCTATTTAAGTCTATTGTTTCTTTAAAATGCAATACACCTCGGGTATAAACAGTACAACAAAAATATTCCAGCGGGTGAAGTCTCTTAGACCAATTCTGTTCAAAAGGAAAAAACTTAATGACATCGTGCTCTGCATTCCACTCATATCTGGAAATTTTGGCAACTGATTTCGTTTGACTCTGCTGATCTATAAAAAGTGATTTTGTAACTGCAAAGCTAATTGGTGACGACATTGTAAGGTCTTCCACAGAATTGTGAGGAGTGCCGAGTTTTTGAATACTTACTTTATTGATGAGGGAGGTGTTTTGGAGCTTGTCATTATTGAACGTCTCCGGGTTCGAGTCATTCAGGATGGCACTAGAATGACAAATGTAGATTTTGTGTTTTTTAGTTAATAATGATTTTACCTTTTCAGAATAAAAATATGCTATCCCCAAAGTAAAAATAATAGCTATAACACCTTTTACTAATCTTGTAAGATGGACGAGTTTGGTATGTTGAGCTTCACAAATGACTGTATAACGAGATCCCGCATAGACTGCGTTAATAGGCTTACCATTTGAATCAACAATACTCCCCTTTTGTAAAGAAGTCACTTCCTCCCATTTTGATGAAAGCTTGAACGACTGGGGATTTTGAATGATTGTGCATGGCATCATATATAGAGCTCGTTTAAAGTTTTATTTGAACCTATACCACGGGAGGTATAGAAACGGCGGTTTGAAATGATAAAGTGATATTGGCTTATAAGATAGCATCAATTTATATACTTCCAACTCGCCCCTCTAGGATGAAAGTAATAATCAATAGAATAATTAATATCAATCAAAGTTTGATTGCTTCAAAGATTCCTGGCTTGTCGATCAACGTAATGATGATATATCCAAACTCTTGAATTTACTATACAAAAACAAATTGATGAAAAATACAATAAATATTGCTAAGATGACGTTTGCTACTTTTATCCAAAAAGTTCTTTGTGTTTTGCTTCTAAGGCCATTAAAAACAGATAAGATTTCGGAGAGTAATCTAAAATTTTGAATTCACTTGTTCTCTCTCTTAACCAACATAATAGTAGAGGAAAATGTTATATGATCTGTTACTCTTGGAGTAAGCTCAAAAGGAGCTGTAAAAGAAGCAGAGTGACTGCCTAAATATTCACCATTTAAAAGATTATACACAACTTTTTACCCACTTAAAATATGACTTCTCGCCATCCTCAAAAAAAGTTTTCTTATGACCAATAATATGTGAATCTGTAAATAATACCCCCATTCATTTAGTCGAAATAATGGAAATGCAAAAGATCCATCCACGACCTCCACTTTATTACTGATCAAATCTAAATCATGAAAGCGAATATAGGTTTCAAAAAAAATTTTGTTTGGATATCTTTCGGAGTAATTAAATGTAATAACATTATTACATGTAAATGTAGGATCCCTTCCATAAACAATAATATTTTTACATGTAAATGTAGGATCCCTTCCATAAACAATAATATTTTTATAAGCGTAGATGGAAGTAACGAGACTACTATCTAATATAAGATGATTCTCAAGAAACTTTAAATAATCGTGATAATTATCACTAAATGAAAATTCATTTAAGTTGGTGATTGTAAAATCTTTGATTAATTTTTTATTTATATCCAAAAAAATAATATGAAATCCAAATTTGCCAGGGACATTTATACTAATACGATTAATCAATATTGCTCTTTTCCCATCAAAAGAAAAAAAATCGAACTCTTTATAGGCCTCAGGTATGGAGTACTTGAATATTTCTTTTGGATTTGCTTTATTCCTAATTTCGGCATCATCTTTACCACAAAAGTGAATAATACCTTCTTCATTTACGAACCAATTGTTAATATCGTTTCTATTAACCTCTAAGATTGTTGATTCAAAGACTCCCTTTATCCGATTATTCATTATGATATCACATTCTCTCCAGGAATAGTTGTCAACGGTCTTCAATATTTTTAATTCACTGTTCGCAATGCGTTCCCAAATTCTTTCTTCATAAACTAATCTTAATCTTAAATCTGAACAAGTTTGAGCAACGCTTGCGATCTCCTTTGAGCTTAAAAAACCGGTGTAAGAAATAAATGCTTTCTGGGACCAATATAGGACTGATTTGTGTTGGTCTTGATTTAAAATGTTCTGATTAATGTTGATTAGAGAATGCAATACATTAGACATGAAATTTTCAATAACCCTTCAATTTTTGGGGATCACGGTGTAAAATTAATAAAATAATAGGGTTCTTAATATGCTATGGAAGCTGAATGAGCGTCTTTATAATGAAAGCGAAAGAGGGCTTTCCTGTTGGAGAAGTTATCGGCAGGCGCATCTCTCATTTTTAAGACCAATTCCTTATATCATGTCACCAAACATTTTTGAAGTTTCGAATAGAAAGGATCATCCTTCTTAATATGTATTGAAGCGAATTTTAAGACTTTTTGTAAGTTATTGACATGCTTGAGGACTTCGGTATCCTTGTTTTTTAGCCATCCACAATGTTTCATCATTTCATAACTTTGACATAGACGAAAGTGAAAAAGTTGTCTTGCACTTCCATCTGTGCAATCAGGAATTGCTAGATAATAATTAGGTTTTGTATCCAGTACAGTTTTCTGAATGTCCGCTTTCATAACACCTTTATCATTAATATGTTTTGCAATTCGTTCAATAATTACACCACGGTCTTCATACGCGTTCATCATAAAGGGCTGTTGATGATGTAAAATGACTTTTATTAGATGATTCAGCTTGGCGACTTGTCCAATATCTTGATTGAGGTAGCTTCCTGAATCGCAATTATATAGTGTAATCTTGTTGTCAAAACCCTTACTTATAATAATCGTGTACCAATGACCTAAATTTTCATTTCCACAAATCATTGTCATCAATGAAGGTCCAGGATTTCTGGCAAAATCATAGATTTTTTGAGCATCATTAAGCCCTTTTTCGTCAACCAAACCGATCGTTGGAGACCCACTAGCATTAACTTGAACATTAAAAAATGATAAACATGTATCAGAAGCTAATTTAAACGCTTTTTGAAGTTCTATTAAGTTTGCCGGTGGATTGTTATCGTTTCGAAATAATTCAACAACACTTCTTAGCATTGGTGTAGAAGCATCTCTTTCATTAATTGGCTTATCACAAAGTAGCGGCATACAATATTTATTAAAAAAACTGACAAAAAGCTCAGTATCATTAAAAAGGGGGCCAAAACTATCCGGGTGATCAACGGAGTACATCGCAATGAAAGCATTTTTCAATGCATGATATCCACAATTTTGTTTGTGCGATTCTGTTGTATCTTTTTCCTGTTTTAAAGTAGGAATAATCTTAACGCCATTAACTTTTGTCTCAATTAATTTTTCAAGACAAGTATTAAAATACAATTCATCGGCTGAATTAGATGGTTCTTCAATAGGAATACTTAATTTTGATAAATCAATTGCTTGGGATATGTGTTGATTTTTTTCCTCTAGAGGAAGGGTTTTGTTAGGAATTTTATCTAGATCGGCTAGAATCAAAATGGCGATTGTATTGATTATAGGAATTAATAAAATAAATCCAACAATCCCATGTTTAACCCTTCCACTTAACGAAATAAAATTTGGATTCGGTATCAAATTCCCATCGCGAGAGAATATTTGAGAGGGCTTTGCACCAATTTTATCTAGATTTTTAATACCCTCTTTATAGGGTTCTATAAAAAGAAAAGAAAACTGCGATCCGTTAAAACTCTCATTCGATATATATGTTGAATTCATTTTGTCCCTATTAAACTTAAGCTTTATTATCATTTTAGGAATTAATAATTATTAAAATATTACATTATAATTTACAGTAACCCAACAAAAAAAACAATAAAAATTTTAGTTAAATAAATTGAATTAAAGATATATTCTCTTTTACCAAACTAAAAAAGTTGAGTATTTTTTAGTGCAAATAAAGCTAATATTGAGAGCTAACCACCAAAGAAGTAGCAAAACCACCGAACATCAGATCTGTAGCAAAGTCATTAAGTTGAAATTGAGACTCCATTTCCCCTGCTTGAAGATCCTCAATAGTTGAAATTTGACTGTCTTTCCGAAAACCTATAATTTGATTACTTAGCAATCCTAATGCAGTTCCCATTAATGCAATAAGAATCTCATGTTCATAGACTTCTTCACCTGCTAAAGCTTTGAATGTATGTAGGGTTGCTAAACTGCCAGCAGTAGAGGAGATGATATTCATTGAATTATTAAATAATATTTTTGAGGTTTCTTTCATTACTTTGCTTGATTTGTCTTTAATTCCACCTACAATTTCCTTAAAGTCATGTCCAAATGTTTTAAAAGCCACTCCTAAAAGAGTTGCTATCCCAACTTCTTTACACACAATCGATCTCGGATCTTCCGTGTTAATGACGTTATGAATAGCAAAACCTCTTGCCAATCCATGAATGAATGAACCTATTACATTCATTCCTGAACGAAGATTACTAACTATCTCCTTTTTACCTTGTTGAAAGGACTTTTCTTTAGAATCTTCAAGGAGATATTCCCTAAATTCTGTTTCAAGGAATTTTTGATCTCCTTTTGATAATTTTGAAAATTTTTGCTTAAACACAAGAGCCTTATCTTCTGTTGGTTGAATTTTCTTAAAGACAATCATCACTTTAAATAAATCGACTTTTGTTCCAGTCTCCAGCCAATGCTCCGTATTTTCATCAATCCAAGAATGCTGCTTTTTATATAATAAGAAATCAATTGCATTACCCCAAATAGTTTCATATTTAGTCGGATCAAATTCTTCTATAATGACTTTTGTGAATTTTGGGTTTTTTTTATATCTATCCGGAATAATTTTACTCCAATATGTTTCCGCTAAAACAGGATCTTTTTTAAGTATCTCAATAACGGATTCTAAACTTCCTTTTTGTAGTGTATTTCTAAGTTGATTAAAATCCGTTCCAGAATGTGCGATAGAGCTTGTAGTCATATATTTTCTCCAATGTATGCAAAAAGCATAGACTGTACATTTTTTTATTTTTTTTAACAATATCCTAAAAAATTTTAAACATTACCTTTGGAATTTGAGCAAGAAAGAGTTAAATAAAATTCAACACAAAGACACTAAGAGGGGCGCTTTAACAAACTTTTTGCGGCAATAGGGGTTTATTGAACACAAGTAATAAATGACATTTCTTTCTTTGTGTCTTCGTGTCTTTGTGTTTTATCTCTTTGAAACATTATATTCAATATACTTTCAAAAACCCACAACGATTGAATAACAAAACACAATAAAAAAACACAATCTATTATTTACAAACAAACCACATTTAAACTATAATATAAATAAATTGAATATTATTAATAAATAAAATAATTAATTTTATTATTTAAATTCTATTAGTGGGGTATTCTTATGACAATCCCAATTTCAGAATCATCTTCTTCTCCTACAAAAATTTCAGCACAGGGAAAAGATTCAAAGTCTACTCAAGATAAAGTAGTCGAATCAGTTGCGATTCCTAAAGTCTCTGATCTATCCACCGATGCATCAAACAAAACCATATTAGCAAAAAAAGTCGATAGAGAAATAGAGCTCCAAAAGAAAGAAAAAGATGTTTTGCCTAATGTAGAATACTTAAAATATATAGCAAATAAGTACAAATCAGATACAGATACTCAATACTATAAAAACAACTCAATTGAACTAGAGAAGGCAGAAGCGGAATTAGCACTAATACAGAAAGAGTTGGAGACAAATTTAGACCTCTCTTCTCCTTCAGATCAATTTATCAAGAAATCAGTTGCAATGATTGTTTCAAACAAAAAAAGCGAGGATGCAGGAAAGGATAAACTTTTAAGACAAGCAATCAATATCGGACTCAAGGGGTATCAAAGCAAAGAAAGTGAGGCTGCTCAAACAGAAATTAGCGGCTTAAAAACAAGGTTTCACGGACATGAGCGATTAAAGTATGCAACAGCCCTTCTAATAGAATGTATGAAATCTGATTCTTCTGATTTAGGTTTAGAAACCGATAAAGATAAACAAGATTTATTTAGAATATTCAAACATAGACAGAATTTTTCTAAATATCTCGAACTTTATGAGCCATTGTTCGGAAATTCCTCAGTTGATTTCAAATCATCATATTATTCATCCGAAGTTGATAAGATCAGAAAAGTAATAATTGAGAACATCGAAGATTTAGATAATCCAAATTCTCCAAATGTCGTCCTACTAGACGACGGTACGACAACATTCGTGATGCCAGGTGGTTGGGATCAACATTATATTAGCTATGAGATTAGGAAAAATCCTGATGGTACCTATGAATTCATCATTCACAATCGAGGGTCGGGGTCTAGTGACGAAAATTTTCATGGGGATTTAAATATTGAAAATAATGGAAAAACATACGCCAGAACAAGAGTTCCTGTAAGAATCACAAAAAAAGACCTCACTAACACGTTATTTCTAAACTTCCTAATTAAATCCACCACTTCTACTTGTACTACAACCAATGAATTAAATACCCGCCAAGAAGTTTACAGCCGGCTCAAGACTTACCTGGATCCTAGAAAGAATGTTATTATTTCCGAAGAAGAAAAATTAGCACAAAAATTAGAATATATCATTAAGGATGAATCCAACAATTTCACGCCTGATCAAATTGCAGATTTAAAAAAACTTCAATTTCAACTGATTAAATTAGATCCCAATTTTCATAGCAAACAATTATTTGGTACTTGTACAGAATCAAATCAAACAACACCAGAAAAAGAGATGGCCCCAAAATGGGTTCATCGCTCCTTAAAACTTCACACTATTACCGGACTAACAAATGAAATATTTACTGAATATTTGAGTGATTACACAAAAGATTTAAAAACAAAAGATTTAAGAGCGGCTCTAAATGAACTTTTAACGAAAATGAATTCTGATGGTAAGCTTTATCAAGTAACTAAAGGATTGATCGATTCATATGATGACGTCCAATCAAAACAATTAAATAAAAAAGAAATTCTCGTTAAAATACAATCCCTACCTGAGTTTATAGCATTCTCTGTCTTCGGGGGTGGCAAAGATCACACCCTAGATAAAACTAAAGAATTTGATGAAGTAATGAAGCATTTGGAACATGAATTCAGAATGCTCGATCTCGATAAAGCAAAAATTGTCCATATTCATTCGATAAAACGGGCTGCAATTCTCAAAGAAAAAGTCGCAAAACCACCAAAACATATGTCAAAAGAAGCAATAATGGCCGGAATTCGCGATAAATTTAAAGAAATAATGGATTTCAATGATGATAAAACCATTTTATCTGCAAGTTCTAAGGATCAAGCTGAAGCAGCTAAGTCACCTAACTTTAAAGCTGAGCTTTCTTTTATAGAAAAATTCTCAGAAAATATTAAAAATTATGATTCTCAATTCTGTGATGGAATGATGAAAATGAGTGGAATGGAATCATTAAAAAAACGATGCCTTAAAAACATAGAAATAATAGGTAAAGAGAAGCCCTCTGAATATGAAGAACACATACGTTTATTTAATGAACAAATAAAAGTTCTTGATCGTGAAATGAGTTATATTAAAGGAACATTTCAAAGTGCTTATATCGAAATGATCAATAATAATGAAGAGACAATGTTGTCTGAAACACCCAAACATGCAACAGAATTATCAAATTCATATTACCTTCCTATAGAACTTTCGTTCGTAGGAAACTACTTTGATGAGCTTAAAAATACAGATAAACATTTTTTTGATACCCAATTGAAAATGTATGGGATGGAACACTTAAAAAATCGTTGTCTAAAAAATATAGAAATATTAAGTAAAGAGAAATCTACCGAAAATGAAGACTATATAGTTTTATTCCAAGAGCAAATTGAAGCAATTGATAAAGTAATGTCTCAATTGGAAACATCATCTGAATAGGCTACTTGCGATCTAAAATGTGAATTTTGAACATGTTCGTTTTATAAAGAATAATAAAGCCGCCTCTAATTAAATACCAGCATAAACTGTTTGGTAATTGATTGATTGAGAGTCAAATTAGCTCTAGCCAATATTTTCAAATTATTGATTTTCTAAATAAAACATTTGTTGTTTCGCATTACCTAGACACATTAATTGAACAAACTCAATCTGCGATAACTAATAATAATAATAATATTGGATATTTCCAAAATCAAAATTATGTTCGACAACAAGACATAGATGCCTCTCAAAATGGTTTAAATCATAATAGTTATTCAGCAGCTGCAAGAGCAAGGATAGAAAAACACATAGAAAATAAAAAAAATGACATTAAGAGTGACAATGAAAAAATTGCAAAATTGCAACAAGACAATATAGAGTTACATATAATTAAAGGTTTATTAGTAGACCTTAAAAATACCATTGAATTTGAAGTGGATAATAGTGTTATTCCAAATGTATTAAATCAAAATAAAAGTGCTGCCACAGAGAAAAATTTGAAAAAGAAGCAACGTAAATTAAAGAATTTACTCGATAAAATATAATCAGACCTAACATCGTGACATTCTCAAAAAATTGGGTCAGGACTTGCTTATTGCCATTTGAGCAAGTCTACAAATGGCAATATAGCAAACCAGACCCTAATTTCTGAGTTCTATTCTTCTATATACAAGCTTGCTCCAATTTTTGCCCCTATTTATTCTGCCATGAGACAACTATTTTTCATTTTATTAACAATCATTTATATTCTTAATTTATAGCCTGTGAATAATCTATAAAACAATTTGCAATTAATTTACGGAAGATAAAAACAAATTAAAATTAATTATTTACACCAGTAAACATAAGTATTATAATAATTTATATACAATACAGTTAATTATATATAATTGTGGGTATTAAGGTGTTTTTATGCAAGTTGGTAGAACGGCATCAAGTTTTAATAATACTACAAATTCATTTAAAGTAGATCGAACCAATTCTACTCAGTCTAAAACGACATCCGTCAGCACTCCTTTTTTTCACAATGCAATGCATAAAACAGAACAATTGTTTATAAAAAAAAATGAGATTCACGAAATAATTATTAAAAAGGAAAAAGATTCTGAAACTACAATGCAAAAAATTAATGAATTAAAGTTAGCTCGAAAAATTGTAAAATGGTTCCAATGGGGAACAAAATTTTCTATCTGGAGAGAGGCATCGGAATTTAAATCGAAATATGATGATTTACAAAAAGTCTTAATTTTCAATCGTCTTGCTTTATATAGTATAAACACCACATTAAAAGGTCAAATTGAAATTTTTATCAATTCTATAAATATAAAATTGCTAGAAAATACTGATAAAGAACACTGTTTAAAAGAAATTTCGACATTGTTGAAAGGAAGAGATTCCCCTGATCTCCAAAAATATCAAGGGATTGGTTCCTATTATCATATTTATCTAAGAGCCCAACAAGCTATTCATGTGCTTAAAGACTCCATTGAAAAGGACATTCCTGGCTTTTCTACTCTCGATGAGAGGTTAGGTCTTTTAAGAATATGTAAGCATCGATTTAATACTTTCCAATATTCTACTTTAATTGAAAAAATTTCGCAAGGGACGACGACAGAAAGATCAGAACTAGAGAATGAATTAATTTTGAAAATTCAAAAAAATATCGATGCTTTAGATAATTTAGATTCACCTAATACCACGACTGTAAATGAAGAAGATGGATCTATATCGAATTCTTTTGATATACCTGGTAGATGGTTATATAATGATGGAGGACACAGCGTTTCCTATTCAATAAAAAAATGTGGGGATAATTATTTTTTTGTCATGGACAACCGCGGCTACCAAGTTGAAGATGAAAGATTACATGGAAATAGAGAATTTAAAGTGAATGGAAAAATATATCTGCAGACTAGAGTTGAAATAAAAATATCAAAAGAAGCCTTAAAAGATAAACAATTTCTTTCTTCACTTATCATAAAACCTCTCTATACAGTTTTAAATAATCATGGATATGCTAACGATGTTATATATAACTATTTAATTAAAAAACATAAAGGCGAAATTGTCCTATCTAAGAATGAAGAAGAACTTACGCAATTATATGATGCATCTGAGGATAATAACACAACTGAGGATACAAACGAAAATATTCAAGAATTATTTAATGCGATGATCCCCAATGAAAAATTTATTCATAGTGGTCAGCTTCGAGGCACTTGCGTCGCTTCAAATCGCACAACTTCAGAAAAATTATTGGCCCCGTCCTCAACAATACGAGCTCTTAAGAAATACTTTTTAAGGGATCGTGTCGATAATTTATCTAAAAAAGAAAATTTGAATATTGGTGTTGAGGATCATTCGAGAGAAGAAATTGAAAAAATGGCAAATGAAAAAATTAAAGAGTTAGATAAAAAAATCAATAAAAAAAAACTATCTGTCGACAAAGAAAAAATTAAAAAATTAACAGGTAGTACTGAGGCTGAATTAGATCATATTTACACAGAATTAGATCTTGAAGTCTTTGATAGTGAACTTAGAATTAGAATCGATAAAATAAAAAAAGATCTCAATGATTTTAAAAATATTAAAACGAAGGATGCAGACTCCATAAGTTTAACCACTTTAAGGTCTGATTTACGAATGTGTGTAAGAATGAGGCATTATGTAAATCTGCGCAAAGATAAATTATCTGCTTCATCCGATGTGGTTGCTGATATCATGAATTTAATAATGATAAATGAAATTGAAAGTGATATTGCCGACGTTCAAGCTGAACTTGAAAAAGAAATACAGGAAGAAGAGGGAGATTCATTTGATTTTAAAATGTTAGATGCAAAAGAGTTAATTTTATCGCTAGGTGATCTTTTGAGTGATAAAAATATTAAAGAAGCCGCACCTACTGAGGACAAATTGAAAGAAGTCAGCTCTAAAATTAATCATTTAATCGATAACCTAAAAGATATTCCAAAATCCCGTCTTTTCTGGAGAAGTTTACATAATGATAGCCGTGAATGGCTGATCAAAATGAATGAATTACTTGACCTCTATAAAAAAACATACCCTCTTATAGGAATCGATGCAATTAACTTTATTCCCACCTTAGCAAAAGAAATTGAAGGCTTAATAAAATTGTCAAAAGAAAAATACGATGGTACTATTGATATAGAACGCACCCTTACTGAACCATCACCTTAATAATCAATAGTTTCACTCTATGAAAGCAAATTTTTTTGTTTATCATATCAAATTAGTGGTTTAGAGATTGCCGGGTATTTGAATCGCCCTGAAACGGGCTCCATTCTTTTTTTAATTATCCCACAGTTCCCACTGGTCAATCTGGGCTTCGAACAGACGCTCTTTCGAGCTAACAAAGAAAATTTAATTATCAAACTCTGGATACTTTCTTGAAATGAACAAAATATATAGATATTACAGCAATATCCCAGTGGATATGAATATACGAGTTAGGTTATAGTGTATATAAAAATACAAAATTGGAAATGTTTAATATGAATAAAATCAGCAGTGAAAGTGCTAAAAATCATGATCCATTCGAGCAAAAAGTTGAGAAAAAATCTAAAACTATAATTAAAACTGAAGGTGTTTCTCATGTCGGGGAAAAAGCGCTCTCTTCTCGAAGCAAATCTTCGAATAGTCAACCTGATAAGAGATTTAGAGTTTCAACCCCATCTGTAACTAAACTTCCTTCAATAAAAAGGAAATTTGTTAAGTTTACTCTGCCATTACTTGGAATAATGGTGTCTTTTTTGGGGACACAAGACCGAAAGAATTTTGCAAGGGTTTGTAAAACTAGCGTGGTTGCTTTAAAGTATAATGTAAATTCAGATATCACTTTATTAAACACTTATTTTTTGAGACTGATTAATTCTTTGAACCAAAGAGTAGTTGATACTTCTCCCCTTAAAAACATATTAAGTAATAGCTTGAATCCACAATCTGATCTTTCAAGCAAATATTTATTTAATTTGGAAGATAGAACAAAAAAAATATACCTAGATATGTGTTGGAAAATATCCAGGAGTTATAAGAATGATAAAAATCTGCAAGATAATAAAGATATCATTCTTTTAATGGCTCAATATCCTTTGGATTCCGCTCTTAAATATGCTTCAAAAAAATTTAAAAATGACAAAAATTTTCTAAGATTAGTGATAAAACAAAGCCCTAAAGAATTTGAATTTGTCCACAAAAAATATAAAAATGATCGAGAAATTGTTCAAATAGCAATTAGGCAAAATTGGAGATATCTAGAATTTGCATCTGACGAGCTAAAAAATGACATAGACCTAATGCTCGAAGCTGTGAATATTTGTGGAAACGCTTTGGTCTATGGTTCAGATAGAATTAAAAATAAAAAATGGATTGTTCTTGCAGCGGTTAAAAATTCAGGAAAAGCTTTAGAACATGCATCAGACCGTCTTAAAGGAACCAAAGAAGTTGTTTTGGAAGCAGTAAGACAAAATGGCAATGCTTTAAGAGAGGCTCCAGGAGAACTTCAAGATGATGAAAAAATTGTTCTAGAAGCCATCAAAAATTGTGGGGAATCACTTTATTACGCCTCTGAAAGATTAACTAAAAACATTGATTTCGCTCTTGTCGCAATTGCAAATGGCAGCCCCCTTCTATTTATACACGAATCATTAAGAGACAATAAAAAGGTCGTACTTGCAGCTGTTACTCGTGATGGGGATGCAATACAATTTGCATCTGACAGGTTAAAATTAAATAATAAAATAGCACTTGCAGCAATTCTTCAGACAAAAACTGCTATAAAACATGTACCGGAAGCTATTTGGGAAGATAAAAACTTTGTTCTAAAAACAGTCTCCCGTAAAGGTAAATTATTAAGGTATGCGTCAAATAAATTAAAAAAAGACAGAGAAGTTGTCATTGCTGCTATCAATCAAAATCGTAAAGCTTCGCAATTTGCCTCAGAAAAACTCCAAAAAGATAAAGAAATAATTGAGCTTTTATCAACAATTTGATTTAGCAATAAAAATCAAAACAAAATTCATATTAATTAACACAAAGCGATTATTTCTTGAACTCAGGTTATTATATATATTTTTTTGTTTATTTTAATTCGAAATAGGTTATAATGTTATTAGTATGAGTGTGGAATATAACTTATAGAGGTACATCAATGAGTAAAATTAACCATTCGAATCATTCCATTAATAGTATTCCTTTCCCGGAACACCACCGCGCAAAAAAAGATCCAAATATCTCTGAATTAGAAAAGAAATTTAAAGAAGCTCTTGAATCTGAAGAAACTAGAAAACTAGAAGAATCATTGAAAGAGGGAAACCTAACGAATAGAACAGATGATCAAAATTTAGCACGTTATATCAGTGAAAAGACCAGATTACGATTCTTTAAAAATCTGGGTAATCGAGCATAACTTCCTTCCTTTAACACCTCATCCAATTCAAACCTTCTTCTATCGAATTCAGGCTTGTATCGAATAATGGTCCCCACCAATGTACTTTAATGAATGATTATGCTTCTTTTAAATTAATGCTTGAGTTAATGTTTTTGCGACTTTTCCTGTGATAGTTATGGCCGACAGACTCTCTGTGTTGATATATCTTTGCTCTTTTATTGAGAGGCCATCTGAGCTGCTTAGTATTTCCTTATTGATTTTTTGAATATGTCTTTGTGTTCATTGACTTAATGCTTCTAATACGAATGCCCATACTTATAAAATTTTATTCTATTTTTTATTGAATTTAATAATACATCAAGATAATATATCCTATTATTTATTAAAATTTTATTAAAGGATATTTATTAATGATTTCACCTAATATAATTCAAATAACACCAGTTAATACCACAAATCGATATTTAATAAAAAATGAATATGCTCTTAACAACGCAGATATATCACTAATATTTATCAAATTCATTTTCATTTCACTCCTAAATTTAATCACCTTTAAAACGATCTCAATGACGTCTGCCTTATCAAATCTCTATTGGAAAGAACTCAAATCTAAACGTAAAGAATTTCAAGGTGTCTTTGATGAAACTTTTTTTAAAACTAATCAATTCATCCAGGGAGGAAACTTATTCGATAAAAAGCAACTCTCAAAAGATCTTAAGAACAATATTGAGTATATTTCAACCTTTTGCCACGTTAATCCCAATACTCTTAACTATGTTACAGATGAAGAAAGAAAAATCATAGGAGCTGTGAATGCTCCCAAAGATATAATTGAACATATCATGACATTTGTGGAAAAAGATGATCCAATCGCTAAAAAGCTACAAACTATTCAAGAAAGCGATCTGTATCAAAACTTGCATGAAAAACCCTTTCAAAGAAGTATTATATTGCAAGATTCCATTTGCGAAGCCATTAGAACTGGGAATTACCGAATAATCGATCAAAGATTTAATGATGATAAAAAAATGGCTTTATTTGTTATAAAAAATTTATTTCGATATGGAAGTATCAGATTAATTTATTCACAGTGCCATGACGGCGCTAAAAAGCTATTGACAGATAAGGATTTTGTCTTAAAAGCTATCGCAGAAGGTGCACAAATTCTGCCAGTTCTATCTGATGAGTTTAAAGAAGATGAAACTATCATTAAGGAATATATCCTCCGCAATGGTGGGGGTTCGTTGTATCATGCAGGACCAAAGAGCAAAACCAATAAAAAATTAGTTTTATTTGCTCTAGAGCATTTTGAGAAGGAAGGGAATTTTAATAAAGTATTTCTCCATATGCTTTCACCTCAATTACAAGCCGATCGTGATGTTGTGATGGCTGCCGTTAAAATCAACGGTAAGCAAATTGAATATGCCTCTCCCGTGCTAAGAGGAGATGAAGAGATTATGAAACAAGCCGTTTTGGCAACTCCTGAGGCACTAAAATTTGCATCAGATAAAATTAAAGATGATAAAGATTTTATCTTAAAAGCAATTAGGAAAAGTAGAGATAGTAAAAGTGATCTTAATAAATTTATGAAATATGTATCCCCTAAATTGCAAGATGATGTCGATTTTGTTACAGAAGCAATGGATATCTCAAACGATTCCTTTCAATATGCATCGGAAAGAATAAGAGGGATGAAATCAATCGCAATGAAGGCTATTAATGTGTGTGGTTTTCATTGGGGCTTTGTTTCAAAAGAATTGAAGGAAGATTTCGATGTTGCCTTAGCTGCCGTAACAACTTATGGAACTAGCTATCTATGGCTGCCTGATTCCTTAAAAGCGAATAAAGAAATTATTATGGCTGTCATAAAAAGTTCGGGAAAGAACCATACAAAATATTCTTTCACACAATATTCACCCTTAAGAAATATTCCAACACATTTACTTGATAAAGAACTCATCTTAGAAGCCGTAAAACAACATAGAGATGCATATTATTGTTTAAAGGACTTATTTTTAGAGAAAAAAATTGATGTCGATTATTGCAATGAAAAAGAGATTCTCCTTCTCGTTTTAACAAATCATAGTGAATTTTTTGAAATTCCTAAAAAATTTTGTGGGGACTTAGAAGTCATGAAGGCTGCAATAAAAAGTAATCCGTCTTTAATTGCAACGGCTAGTGATGAAATAAGGTTAAATAAGGAGATTATATTAGAAGCGATTAGTTACGTTAAATTTGGAACGTCACTTTCATCTCTACATTTTATTATACCCCCTGAATATTATAATGATAGAGATATTTTTCTTGAGGTAACAAAGAAACATGATAGTATTTTAGCTATAGCCTCAACACGATTAAAAAATGACCCAGAGCTGCTAAAATTAGCGCAAAATACACGACATCGAATGATGGCTAAAAAATTAGCTGAAGAAGGAAGATTATAATTAGGATTAAAAGAATTATCAATAAATTTTTAAATAAACCGCCTTAGAGTGACTCCAAGGCGGTACAATATACATCTGGAAATCTCCGACCTAACTATATCTATTCTCTAAAGTAAACATCTACAGCAGGCGCTCCTAAAAAAATTGCCGCAATTCCTATAGGTCCCCCAATCATTACAGCGCCTGCAACAGTAGACAGTTGTCCAAGTAACACATTAGTTTTTCTAGCTGCTTTTGCTTTTTGAGCTAACGCTCTTATTTTTTCAGCATTTTCCTTTTGCTCTTTTTCTAACTTCTTCATCGCTTCTTCATTCTCTAATACTTTCTTTGCTAATTCCGCCACTCTTCTTCTACTTTCTGCCAATTCATTTTCTTGATTTGTAACAGTATCTCTTAAAGTTCTAGCTAATGCTGCACTCCTAGCTGCTAATTCTTCCACTGCACTTAAAGAAGCAGAAAATTGGGTACTATTCATAAAAAATCCTTTTTTGTTAGTTTTTACTCAACTTATTAGATACTTTATTTTAAGCATCAATTTATTTCAACACATTAAACTCTAACTTATTAATTTTTGATTCATCATACATTTTATTTTAAATTGAATTAAATACTAAAAGTTATTAAACTACATAGAAAATGGAAAGACCAGCTCAATTATTTGGCAGAGCATCTTTTTAAAAGTAACTTAGAAATTAATATTCATAGGAGTTTCCTTATGCAAGTACCAGTTTGTGATGCTAGTGAAATATCGTTGAGACTAGAAAAATTAAGACAATCTATTGAAGATACAACAACAACCCTTACAGAGGTACAACAAAAATGTGAAAATGTATCTACAGGTATACTAGGGTTAAACAAAGAAATTAATGTCGTAGAAACTCAAATAAAAGGAAAAAATACAGACAAGACTAAAGTTAGAGCATTACTAGAACAACTTTGTCCCCTAAGTTCCCAATACAATGGAAATAAAAAAATGCATAGAGCTATACTGAAATATTTCAGAAATGCATTAAAAGATCCAGTTTTTCCAAGTCAGAGACAGGCATATGCAATGTTGAAGACTAATGAAAAATTATTAAGTTTAGAAATTGAAAAGGTCCAAAAAACTTTAGCAGATATAAAAGTTGTAAAAATACATATGAATAGAGTGAAATATTTAGTCTTTATCGTTGCAATGTTAGGCATTCGAGATTTAATGAATCATTTCAAAGAAAAAGTTCCTGAGAAAATTATTAACTTAACTCCGGAACAAAAAGAATACATGTCCAAAATATTAAAGGTTCTTTTAAAATAATACATGACACCTTAATCAAGCACATATGAATAAAATAAATGCACTAGAATTCCGCCAAGGTGGGTTAGCAAAAGCGGCGCTAACTCGCATGCAGCATTAAGCAAATTAGTTAATGACATCTAAATTGAACTGTTTCCGCAGTTCAATATCTTCACACATAATAACCAGGGGTGGGCGCAGGTCTCAAAGGACAGGCTACACCCCTATTGACAACCGCAGAACATGATCTACGGATAGTACAAAATATACGACATCGAATGAATTCAACAAAATTAGCTGCCAAAGGTTGACTGTAGTATTTTCTGTTTTAATAACTCTCGATGAAAGTTCATGACTTTACCAAACTTTTTAGGACTGACTGATCCCACATTAAATCTGGTCGCTTTAAACGTTTACACCAGTCGTCGTGATCATTTTTTAGCGCTTCATAAGCCTTAGTATTAATAATCGTCAGAGAAACATTTTCATCATTTCGAGTCCATACCGCACCCAAAACTGCATTTTTGGTCGGTTGGTCATGGTAATAAAAATCAATTCTTGAGGCATATTTCAAAAAGGTATCATTAATTCGCTGAGGAACTAACTCACCTTTCTGAACAATATCTTTATGAGTTGTTTGAACAAAAATTGTATCTCTTAATTTTATCGACTCCCATCGAACCCAATCTGGTGCCGCAACATGAATCAAATGGATTGAATATCCTCTTTTTTTAAGAAAATCGAAGAAAATCCATGTTTGTGGACTCGAAGATGTCGATCCTAAAGCAAAAGGATAATTATGTTTAATGAGATTTGCTAGTATGATTTGTGTGGTATAGTGAGAAGCAGGCCTCCATGTATTGTAGGCTTTGAGACGCTTTTCTTTTAGTCTTTCTTCTGATTCAGTTGTTCGTAGTGGTGGTTGTATCTCTTCATCATAGATTATGTCTTGAATATAGGTTTGAGTGAGGGCTTTAATAGCAACATCGTCAAAGCATATATATCCTTTTATGATCCCTCTAGCTTCATCCTCTTGTAAAATTTGATTAACTACGACAGTTTTTCCTGATCCAGGAGACCCGGCACATATCATTGCAATTTTTTCATGGGGCAATTTTTTCGAAATAATTTTCTGATATAAAATAGCTACGTCATCTTTTATTTTTTGTTTCTCTGCTTCGGTATATGGGACTTTATTGTCTAATGCCTTACCGGTTTCTAACTCCTCTAATAATTTTCGAGGATAAGAAAACTGAAAGTCTTCATTGTAAATATTGTCTAAATTAAATAGTTCTTTGTTAGACTTATTTTTGTATATGATCCCAGCGGTTATGCCAGTACCAAAAATAATGGAAGCCAAAAAGATTTGCATTATCTTTTTATTTTGTGATTGCGTTCTGGAGCGAAATATGGTTTTCCCTCTTATTACGCCTCTTTTGGATAATAACATTAAAGACGTAGGGAGCGGTCTTAAAGCTTTTCCAAAACGGTTTAATGGATTCATATTATTACCATAAAGTTATTATTATCCCTGATAATTCTAGGATAAAATTCAGATACGATTTATTTTTCAGGTTTTGTCCATTTCTGTCCATTTCTGTCCATTATTGTCCATTATTGTCCATTATTGTCCATTATTGTCCATAAAGTCCATAAAATTTATGGACGATATGGACAAAAATGGACAAAAATGGACGAAATGGACGAAATGGACGAAATGGACGAAATGGACGAAATTTTTGTCCTTTGTCCTTTTTGTCCTCAATAATGGGATAGCATCAATCAGAAAAAGGGCAAAAAAAAGCCTTAGAAAGATTGCTCTTACTAAGGCGAAAAAAAGACTTGGCGGCGACCTACTCTCCCGCACTCTTGTGTGCAGTACCATTGGCGATGAGGGGCTTGACTTCTGAGTTCGGGATGGGATCAGGTATTTCCCCCTCTCTATTGCCACCAAGAAAAAATCTGTTCGAAACTATTTGCGTTTCACTGAAAAAATCAACGCTTGAAGACTTATTCTTCTATAACTTAAAATGTCTTGAATTGTAATTCTTGAATCCACGCTTCTCGCGTTTGAAGGGGATGATTCATCTTCCTTCAATCCTTAAAAAAAGGTGGTCAAGCCGATGGACTGATTAGTATTGGTAAGCTCAATGTATTACTACACTTACACATCCAACCTATTA
This sequence comes from Parachlamydiaceae bacterium, assembly GCA_013816265.1. Lineage (GTDB taxonomy): Bacteria > Chlamydiota > Chlamydiia > Chlamydiales > Parachlamydiaceae > JACDES01. The sequence goes on from JACDES010000001.1 coordinate 90,039, forward strand.
ACCATGTGGTCTACATGGAGTCTCATAGGGATACCTTATCTTGAGGGAGGCTTGGCGTTTATATGCTTTCAACGCTTATCCTTTCCGAACATAGCTACCCGGCTATGCACTTGGCAGTACAACCGGCTCACCATTGGTTCGTCCACTTCGGTCCTCTCGTACTAGAAGCAGCTCCTCTCAAGTATCCTACGCCCACAAAAGATAGGGACCAAACTGTCTCACGACGTTTTGAACCCAACTCGCGTACCGCTTTAATTGGCGAACAGCCAAACCCTTGGGACCTTCTCCAGCCCCAGGATGCGATGAGTC
>JACDES010000118.1 GCA_013816265.1 Parachlamydiaceae bacterium
GCGGAGGCCTGGGTGTAAATAAAATAATAATCGAGTCCTGAAAGGACGGCATAATCATGTACGTATCAATGTGCCGTCCCTACAGGACTCAATGTGTTGTATGTACTGTCCCAGGCCTCCGCTTCGCTGCGACCTGGGCTATTTCATGCCGGCCCTACAGGCCTAACACAAGAAACTTTTCTTAATTGAATGTGGGTAATAGGAAGGATGGCTGGTGGCATAGACATATTAAAGCGAGAACGAAGGATCTAAGGGATTTAAAATAATCTTATCCCTTGTCTTCATAAAGTCCCTGGTCATTTTGCTATTCAACAATTAATGCTTTACATATAAAATAAAGATAAATAATTGTTAAGAATTTGTAAGGATAATATGAATTTATTGTTAATTAGCTGATATTTATTGTTTCATTAATTATTGGATTGTATATTTGAATCATTAATATCTAAAAACAATTAATAAATTAAAAGGTGAATAAACATGAGTACTAGTTCTGTTTCGCATTTAGGCTCCGTTAGGGGTCTTGAATATATAGATAAAGGAATCGCGTCTGAAAAAGGAAAAATTGATTCCGAATTTTTGGATTCTTTAACGAAGATTGCAAAAGACCATATAGACAAGCTCAAGGATGCATTTATTGAAGATATGGACAAATACTTTACGCGATCTTTGAATTTACTATCCTTTGATTTTAATGAAAAATTAGAAGAAAAAGAGAAAGTTTGCAAACAAGAAAAACTAGAAGAAAAAGAAAAAGTTAAAGTAGAAGACGCTAGTAGTGATTCTAAAAGTGGCGATACTGAAAAAGCAGCTGGAACTGTAACAACAAAAGAAATATCCGATGCAGATGATGAATTTATAGTAAGAGCAACATTTTTAGCTATCGTAGAAAAAAAACCAGAACAAATAAAAAAATTACCAAACAAATTACAGCTCGATCGTAGTTTGATGTTAGCGGCAGTTAATGTAAACGGATTAGCTTTACAATTTCTAATCAAAAGATTTAAAGAGGATTCAGAATTTGTTGGGGCGGCCATTTTACATAACCCATTAGCCCTCGAGCATGCCCCAGAAAAATATCAACTAAGTAAGGATGCCGTATTAGTTGCAGCTAATAAAAATGGTTTAGCGATTAAATTTGCTTCTAATAATTGTAAAAAAGATCCTGTACTTGCCCTAAAAGCAATACAAACCAATCCTCAAGCATTTAAATATATAAATAAAAAATTAAAAAAAGATCCTGCTTTTATTAAGGCTGCAGTTTGTAAGAATGGTTTAGTACTAAAATACCTTCCAGCAATTTTTAAGAATGATAAGGAACTTGCAAAATTAGCTATAATAGAAAATGTTAAGGCTTTTAGATATGTCTCAAAAGAACTTAAGGATGACGTTGAGATAGTCACAATGGTAGTTAGAAGAAATGGCTTGGCCCTACAACATGCTTCATATAACCTAAGAGAAAATGTAACGATTGCTGAAATAGCTGTCGCACAAAATGGATTGGCTCTCAAATATGTTTCAGAAAAATTGAGTAAAGATCTTAAATTAGTTAGAATAGCTGTAAATGAAAATAGTTGGGCTCTTCTTTATGCATCTCCTGAAATTAGAAAATTTAAACTCTTAATTTTAGAATTAGTGAAAAAAGATGGAATGATACTCCAAGTGGCGGACCTAGGAATGGCTCATGATCCTGAAATCGTAAGAGAAGCAGCGATCCAAAATCACGAAAGCATTAGATTTGCTCCTGCTTCAATGATTAGTGATAGAAATTTTATGCTTTCAATTGTTGAGAGAAATGGTCTTGTTCAGGAATTTTCTCTATTTAAGAATGATAAAGAATTTATAATAGCGGCCATAAAAAATAATCTTAGAGCAAGTCTTTTTATTCCCAAAGATTTTGAAAGCGCTGAAGTATCTAAAATACTCAGAGAAGAAATAATAAGGCAAAAGGATAAAATACCTCTCAAGATTCATGACAAGAAGGAATTTCTTACCACAAGGCTTATACCTTCAAGTACAAATGAAGCGGCCCAAGTCGAACGCTTCACTAGAGTATTAAAGGATGGAACAATGGGTTGTCTAATGATGGTTCGTGATGATAACTTGAAAACAAAATGCTTAGTCTATAAACATGGTGAAAATAATCTTATAGTGCCTAATGGTTATTTCGTTATTAAGAAAACTAAACTCAATGCGTATGATGCTATTAAAGCAGCTGAAAAACACTTATTTGTCACTCCAGATCTTCTTAAACATCAAGAATATTTTAAGAAATTGTATAAGGTAAAATCTAATTTTTAAGCGTATATAGGGGCAATAAAATGCATAATTTTTATTGCCTCTGTTCGTCTTTAATCAATTTATTCTAAACAAATTCATCAAAAATTCCATTATTCGAAGTATAAAATATTGTGGAGAACGAATAACTCGGGTTATCATATTTGTTGCCATCCAATCAGATATAAAGGAATTTTTATGTGTAGTGTATCATCGATTACACAAGTCATTGCTCCAAAAGACCATTTAGTTGAAACAAAATCTAGCCCTCAAAAGCCTCAAGAAAAGATCTGTAGAGTAATAAAAGAACTTGCTATTGTTGGCGGATCAAAAGTTGAATGTAAAGAGGGCTCTTTAAAACCCAAAAAAAAAATAGAATTAAAAGATTCAAAAATACTCCCTCAGTCCAAGAATGATCCTGATTGCTTAAAAATATTCGCTGAGATGGTAAAAAGTGAGCATGAATCAGAAGAAGAATTTTTAAATCTGGTCAAAGATCACCCCAAAATTATTAGTCAAACCTGCGAAACGATTAGAAATAATAGAGCCCTTATGGTAACTGCCGTAAGCCAAAATGGTTTAGCATTACGTTATGTAAAAAAAGAGTTTCAAGAGGATTACGAATTTGCCATGAAAGCAGTTTTGAATAATCCAATGGCACTTGAATTTGTGGCGGATAAATTAAAAGGTAATTTGATGTTTTGTTTGATTGCAATAAAACGAAATGGGTTAGCAATAAAATTTGTGCCTGATAAAGTAAAAAGTAATGAAAAAATTGCTTTGAGCGCGATTGAAAATAATGTTCATTCGTATAAATATTTACCAGGTTCATTGAAATCTAATCCTAATATCATACAAGCAGTCTTGCTAAAAGATGGAAGAGCTTTGAAATATATTCCCGAAGAGATAATAAATTTTAAGTGGGTTGTAGAGTTAGCCTTAAAACAAAATGGTTTAGCATTAAAATATGCCCCAAAAGAATTTAAAAAAGACTTTGTTTATGTTTTAATGGCTTTAGCTAACAACGGAATGACTCTTAGATATGCGCACGAAGATTTGCGAGCTAATGAGGAAATTGTAATTGAAGCAGTGAAAAAAAACGGATTAGCATTAAAGTTTGCAAGCCCAAAACTACGACAAAATAAAACAGTCGTTATCACTGCCATAAGACAAGAGGGATTAGCATTAAAGTTTGCGTCAAAACAATTGAGGAATGATATTACGGTTGTTAATGAAGCCATTTCGCAAAATGATTGGTCCCTTCTTTATGCTTCTGATGCTATTCGAAGCAATAAAAATTATATATTGGGATTGGTAAAAAAAGATGGATTGATCCTCCAGTTTGCATGTCATAGTTTAACTTATGATAAAGACATTCTTAGAGCCGCCGCAATACAGCATCCAAAAGCAATATTATTTGGGCCTAAAAGTTTGCGCGATGATAAAACATTTATGCTATCGATTGTTAAAGAAAATGGAATTGTTCTTCTTTTTTGTAATGATCGTTTAAAGGAGGATAAGGAGATTATGATTGAAGGCATGAAAAAGAATATTTCCGCCTCTACAATAGCCTCTGAAAAACTTCTAGAGGATCCTGAATTTCGAAATGCATATTTATTAGCCTTCTTCACTCAGTCAACTTCTGAAACATTAGAAAATATTAAAGCTATCCGATTTCCTTATTTACAATTTAAATGTACTACACACTATCAAGTTGAGGCCAGAATAAAAGAATTAGGGAATGGCAATAAAATTAAAATTGTTATGATTCGTCATCCTGACGATTTAAAAGGGATGCTAGTAATTGGGAAAAAAATCATACCGAATTGTTTTTTTAAAATTGAGAGAACACAGCTTTCTGAAATAGATTTAGATTGAAAATGAGATGAAATTAGTTTGTAATTATTGGTTGTTTTTTTATTAATAAATAATTAAAATTACTATTGATGGCATTTAAAACTTTTATAAATATTTTTTTAGATAAAACGCGAAACGCATACATGTGGACGCGTGTGTTAAATACGCCTTTCTGGGCGATTTACACCCTGCTACCTTTTATTATCTATAAAGATTTGCATGCTTCTGCCTGGCAGGTTGCCTGTTTAATAAGTTTAAAGCCTATCGTTTCAGTTTTTTCCCTCTATTGGAGTTCTTTAGTCAAACGTCGAAGTGATAGGCTCATATCAAATGTCGTTTGGGCTGGAATATTGAGTCATCTTCCATTCTTTTTTGCGCCATTTATTACCAATGCTTGGTATTTCGTATTAGCTTCTGGGGTATATATGCTTTTCTATCGTGGCGTTAACCCCGCTTGGATGGAGATATTGAAAATAAATGTTCCTGAAGGGGCTCGAAAATCTTTCTTTGCATATGTCTCAGCCTTTTATCATATTGGTGGAGCTGTCTTTTCTATCGGCATCGGATGGCTTTTATCAGAATATTATGAGGCTTGGAGATGGTTATTCCCGCTTTTTGCTTTGTTATCGCTATTGGCAATTGCTTTTCAACTATTAATACCTATCAAAGAATCTGTGGAAAGAAAAGAATACGATAAAGCCGTAGATTCTTTTTCGTTCAAAGATCAATTTAAGAAACCGTGGAAAGAAGCATGGGATCTTCTGAAAGAAAGACCCGATTTTACAAGATTTCAAATCGGTTTTATGCTTGGCGGTGGGGGGCTTATGTTATGGCAGCCTGCATTGCCAGCATTCTTTTTTGATACATTGCAGCTTTCGTACAAAGAATTAGCTGTCGCAATGACCTTTTGTAAAGGGATAGGTTATACCTTTGCAGTCCCTTTTTGGACTCGTTTGATGAATAAGATGGACATATTTGTATTTAGTGGAATTGTGACATTAATTGCTGCTTTATTTCCGGTTGGATTAATGCTTGCTCAATGGCACATATTCTTTTTATTCGGAGCATATCTTCTTTACGGAATGATGCAGGCTGGAAGTGAATTGAGTTGGAATTTATCGGGGCCAATTTTTGCTAAACATGAAGATAGTTCTACTTATAGCGGCGTTAATGTTGTTTCAATTGGATTGCGTGGTTGTATTGCTCCACCATTTGGAAGTCTTCTATGTACATTTGCTGGTGCAACACCGGTTCTTATTTTGGGAGGCGGTTTATGTTTGCTAGCGACCTGGCACATGCATATGAATAAAAAGCGTGAAGAACGATCGTATCTTCTTTCAAAACTACAAACGGATTAAGCACAAAGCAAGACAGTTGCCCTCGGCACCCCCTTTCGGTAAATAACAAAAAGTGTTTTTCTAAGTCACAACTCTTAATCCTCTAAGGAGGGTCCTCTCTTCGTGTCTTAGTGTCTTTGTGTTTAATTCTCACCCAACTTATACACAATGAGTTTAGAAAATTCAACACAAAGACACGAAGACACGAAGAGAGGACCCTCTTAATAATTTTGTGTTTAGTTCTCACCCAACTTATACAAAAGAAATTAGAACAAAAGGGGTTTATATAAGCCGCTAAATCTATATGAATTAAGATTTTGTTATTTAGGAGACACGAAGAGTGACGCATTTTTAAAATTACCTCACAATTACATTCTCCACTTCTATTAATTAAATATGCGCCTCTCTTAGTGTCTTCGTGTCTTTGTGTTTAATATTTCGAATTTTTCTAAATTAATTCTTCCTAATATAACCCTAAAAAAATTATTATTAACTTCTTTATATTTATATGGGAGGTCACATTTATGAAATTCAAATATGTTATTTCTGTTGTCTTGGGACTTATCATACTGATTGCGTGCAATCATAATGACAAAACCATTACTTGGCGCAATTGGGGACTGAATCTGACTAGTACTCCAAAAAAAATATTTGCACCAAAAAATTTGGAAGAGTTAAAAAACATTATACAAGAAGCTCGTTCAAAAGGCATCAATGTGCGCCCTTTTGGTTCTGGACATTCCTGGAGTAATTTAGTTCCAACTGATGGATACCTTATAAGTACCGAAAATTTGAATCGACTTATTAAAATTGATATAGAAAAACAGCGGATAAAAATTGAAGCGGGCATGCGACTAGATCGTTTAAATGAGATTCTTGATGAACATGGATTAGCTTTGAGCAATATGGGGCGTATTGTTTTACAAACTATTGCAGGTGCCACAGCAACAGGGACTCATGGAACCGGCCATACGCCTTCAATGTCATCTTTTATCAAAGAAGCAGAGCTTTTAGGGGCAGACGGAACTCTATATGTTATTTCTGAAGATCAAAATTCAGAACTTTTACCCGCTGTACGTTTAAGTCTTGGTGGGTTGGGTGTAATTTATTCATTAACACTACAATGTGAACCTGCATTTGTTCTTGAAACACGTCGATATATTACTAATTTTGAAGACGTCAAATCAAATTTTAAAAGCTTCTATAATGAACATGATTACTCGATGTTTGAATGGAATCCTTATACAGGAAAGACTTTATGCTATAGTTGGGATAAAACCTCATTACCCCCGACAAATAATTGGTGGCTGAAAATCTTAAATTATTTTAGTGAAGGTGTTTACGATACTTTGGTAATATTATCGAGTCCTTTTCCAAGTTTTATGCCCTCATTAATAAATCTTCGCTATTGCTTATTATCACATGACACCTATAGGGAGAAAAGTTATAAAACTTTGACTCGCAGTTTTAAAGGATTGCGATATATTGAAACAGAACTTGCAGTCGAATCAAAGTATATGCCAAGGGTATTCGAGGAAATGCAAGTATTATTTGCTAAATATAAATCGCTAGATATTTATGTTCCTCGAATTACTTTCAGATTCGTTTCTAAAGAACCAGGAACTCTTATAATTCCGAATTTTGATGCAAACCGTGTTTATATAAGCCTAGTGATGTTGTCAGATTCAACTTATATGCCGTTGTTTAATGATTTCCAGGAAATGATGTCTGCTTATGATGCACGACCACATTGGGGAAAAATTAATAATTTAAATGCTGAACTTGCTCGAAAATTATATGGTAATCGGATCGATCAATTTATGAAGATACGAGATAAATTAGACCCTCAAGACATGTTCATGAATGAACAACTTCGTGCTATTCGCTAGTGTGTTCTGGTTGATTTACAACAAAGCGAGATTGTAAATAATCATTGACTTCTTGAGTAATTGCTATTGAATGATCATTTGCGTTGAATGAATTTAAATTAAATAAATTGATTAGATCTTTCATCATTTTTTCTAGAAGAGATTTCATTTCTTCTTCAGAGATATCCGAAGAGTAATTATTCAAAAGATTTAAAAACTGAATAAGTTGATGAAAAGCAGAAATTTGAATTTTTTGTTGAAATTCTGTCAGTTCGGGTGGTTCATATCCAATCTTTTCAGACATATATAAGAGAGTAATATCTTGAAAAGCAGGTCCTAATATATTCCCCATTAAATGAATAAATGCATTTGTCGGATCATTATCAGGATTCAGTGTTGCTTGTAATTTCTCTCTTTCAGCATTTAAAATATCTTTCGCAATTTGAATTTTTTCGTTTGGAGAACCAATTCTTAATTGTGTCACGCCATTTAGCCAAGCCTCTTGAAGAGCTTTTGAAGGCCCATGGATGGTCATATCTAAGATTTGCTGCTGCACGAGAGTCAATAAATCGAAACTAGAAGATGAATTAGAAACCATTTCATAAAACTGATTTATGATGTTTTCAGTATCCTCAGGAGGATTCATTGAGGCTTTAACTATAGATTGATATAAATCACGGTGTAATTGAATAAAAACAGTAGCATTTTTATCAAATGTATCTTTATTCATTTTAAAGAGTTGTTTTGATTTATTGAGAACATTGTGGTCGTATAGTAAGCCGTGGATAGTCTGTTTCTTTTGATCTTCTAAAGCAGAAAATAGAGGGGTTTGTTCCGGTCGTATTGGATTAATATTTACAAGCGGGTCTCCCCACGCACAGGCAACATATTGTGATGGGTAAGGAAAACCAGTTTGGGTTGATTCTATACTTACATGCAAAGTATCTAAAATAGGAATACTCATTAATTTAGCATCAGGCATGTGTTTTTTAAAAGAACCGACTAAGGAGATTGTTGAACCTGGAGCGATTTCCAATTTTTGACGCATGACTGTGAGGTGTGAATCTTTTTCTTCATCGATTTCAACAGGGGCTTGTTTTATTAAGTTAACAAATTCCCCTAATGTATGTAGTTGGTCGACCTCTTGAATTTTCCTTATTGCTTTCAAGTGAAAAGAATCAATCATGACTTGAAGGGATTTTTTATGCGTCGGATTTACATTCAAATAGTCCCGCGGGGATTTTGGAATTGTCAAAACTTCGCTAACATTTTGAATAGCTTTATGGATCAAGTGTGCGTTTGGGTCAGAATTATATTTTAAGGAAACAGTATAAGGTAATGAAATTTCAGCTAATTCTGCATCTTGCAAGAGCTGATTACGTTCAAAACCACCTACGCTAGATCTATGATTAGAAATGATTGTATTGTAGCTCGTTATAGTTTCTAGGGCCCAATGTGCGATTTTTTTTTGTGAGGAATCTCCATTATTTAATTTTTCAATTAATAATAAGTGGCTTTGAATAATATCACGGGCATGAAGAAGTTCTTTTTTTATATGACTAATTTTTTGAGCTTGATCTTGGCGTATTTGTGAGAAAAATAATGGCCCGATGAACTGGCGTGTTAACTCAATGGCTTTCTCAAGGCCGCTAGATTTTTTAGCGACTAATTGACCGTTTTCACCTATGTCTAAGCTTGTAGAATCAGTTGTGAAGATTTCAATTTGTTTAATGGCAGCTTGTAAAATGGAGGTGGGGTCACAAAATGACGAAGACCGGTTTTCATTTGTAATAAACGAATTTTTTTCCATACTTCTCATGATAAAAATTGAATGATCGAATACTTATTTTAACAGATCTTTGTAAATATTTTATTAAGAGAAACAACGTATATACTCAAAGTGTGGTATATGTATCACTTAATATAGTGGAAGTTTGGAATAAAATCAAATTGGTGATTAAGTAATTTGCATTACTTCTCAATTTTTTAGGGGTTTACCGTCATTATCTAAGCAAGAAAAATACTAATGTAGATGAGACTGATTAAAACAAATTCAATAAGGTTATATTATGACCTATTACGTAAAATTTGTTTAACACCTTGGTTACGATAAAGGATGGCTAAGCTTAGCACAAAGACAGGGAGACGCTGTAGGGTTAGATCAGTTTAATTAGCTTAGGTAAAAGCGTAGCGACTCTTTGTTAGCACGGAGAGCGTCTGCTCAAAGCCCAATGCTGTCAAAATAAGAAAAAAAATGAGAATTGCTTATTTCTTTACGGTTCTATTAATATTAAGGAAAGTTCCTTGTGTTAGGCCTGAAGGGCCGGCATGAAATAGCC
>JACDES010000016.1 GCA_013816265.1 Parachlamydiaceae bacterium
AAAGCATGATTTTTTAGATATGCTTATTTTTAGTTACTTATAAAAACGAACCTTCCTTAACCGAATGCCATTGGGCCTCCGCTTCGCTGCGACCTGGGCTATTTCATGCCGGCCCTTCAGGCCTAACACAGGGGACTCAGAAGAAAAAAGGTATCAATCTGCTAAACAAGCGACAATACTCCAAAGTTAAATATGACTATTGGACCAAATAAAGAGAGTATATGGCGGATATAGAAAAACAAAAATTCATTTGCATAGATTGTGAACTAACCGGTTTAGATGCAAAAGAAGATCGTATTATTGAAGTCGCAGTGATGTGCTTTGATGGAGGTCAAGTTTACGGCACTTTTGAAAGCCTGGTAAATCCTGAACGCCCTATTCCAGAAACATCTATTGCAATTCATCATATTACAGAAGACATGGTAACAGGTAAACCAACTATCAATTTAGTTTTACCTGAAATCTTAAAATTAATAGGAAATCATATCATCATCGGACACGGAGTCGGTTTCGATATTGAAATGATTGCCCTTGCAGCAGAGAGATATAGCATCCCTTGCTCAATTCGTAATAATCGAATCTTAGATACATTAAGAATGGCACGCCTTTATGGCGATAGCCCCGTTAATTCATTAGAACAACTTCGTAAACATTTTAATGTCCCCCATGAAGGTGCTCATCGTGCCATGAGCGATGTCATTGTCAATAAAGAAGTCTTCAAACACTTAGCCAAACGTTATAAAACGACAGAACAACTATTCGAAGCTCTTTCTAAACCAATCCTCATGACAACAATGCCTCTTGGTAAACATAAAGGGCGCCCGATCAAAGAAATACCTCAGCAATATCTACAGTGGGTTGCCAACAAAGATTTTGACCAAGATCTCCTTTTTTCCGTACGCTTAGAACTCAAGCGTCGCAAACAAGGCAATTCATTTAATCAATCCAATAATCCTTTTCACAACCTTTAGCGAGAATAACTATGAATCATGATCAAGCCGCCAAAGAACAAAAGGGATCTTTTGAAGTTAAAGTCGCCTTAGCAGAAATGCTTAAAGGGGGCGTCATCATGGACGTCACAAATCCCGAACAGGCAAAAATAGCTGAAGATGCAGGTGCTGTTGCCGTTATGGCTTTAGAACGTATTCCTTCTGATATACGTGCTCAAGGGGGGATAGCTCGCATGTCTCCGCCGGATCTCATTCAACGAATTCAAGCAACTGTCACAATACCCGTAATGGCGAAATGCCGTATCGGCCATTTTGTAGAAGCGCAAATATTAGAATCTCTACAAGTGGATTTTATCGATGAAAGCGAAGTCCTTACACCCGCTGACGAAGAAAATCATATCGATAAACATCCATTTAAAATCCCTTTTGTGTGTGGTTGTAGAGATTTAGGAGAAGCCTTGAGAAGAATCGGTGAAGGTGCCGCAATGATCCGCACTAAAGGAGAAGCCGGCACAGGTAATATTGTCGAAGCCGTACGCCACATGCGCACAGTTAATCGCGAAATACGTCGTTTAGCCATGATGGATCACAGTGAATTGATGGCCGAAGCAAAACGAATGGGCGCTCCCTTTCATCTTGTTGAGTTAGTGGCTAGAACCGGTGTGTTGCCCGTTCCCAATTTTGCAGCTGGCGGAATTGCAACACCGGCAGATGCGGCCCTGATGATGCAGCTTGGAGCAGAAACTGTTTTTGTTGGCTCCGGAATTTTCAAGTCCGATGATCCAGCCCAAAGAGCTCGTGCCATTGTCGGTGCAGCCACATACTATAATGATCCCGAAATGTTGGCCCAAATCTCAATGGGATTATTAGATGCAATGAAAGGAATTGATGTGCGCCAGCTAAAAAAAGAGGATTTATTAGCGAATCGAGGTTGGTAGCATTCGATGAAATCAGTGATTATTGGTGTTTTAGCCCTTCAAGGGGATTTCTCGAAACATATTCAAATTTTACAATCTATTGGCGTTGTAACCAAAGAGGTGCGTAAACCTGAAGATTTAGATAATTGTGATGGTTTAATCATTCCCGGTGGAGAATCTACGGTTATTTTACATCAACTCAACTTCATTGGGATGGTCGAAAAACTGCAAAAATTTGCCGAAACAAAACCATTGTTTGGCACATGCGCTGGTCTTATACTAATGTCTAGTCAAGTTCAAGATTCACCCTTAAAGACATTAAAACTGCTTAATATCACAGTTGAAAGAAACGCCTTTGGTCGCCAAATCGCTTCCTTTCGAGCTTTCATCCAAATGGAACTGAAGGAAAAAGGACATCAAACCTTATATCCCGCTTTCTTTATCAGAGCGCCTAGAATTCGAGCCAATGGACCTGAAGTTCAAGTATTAGGTACTTATCAAAATGAGCCCATTTTGGTGCGCCAAGGCCATCATTTAGGTGCCTCCTTTCATCCTGAATTGACCGGTGATCCGGCAATTCATCAGTATTTTCTTGATATAGTCCAAAATAATAAAAAATCTTTTATTTAAATAATCTATCACTTCAATAAAGATCAATTATTCACACCAAGAAACAAACAACTTTAAAAATATTGAAATAAACACCGCAATAAACTATAGTTAGCACATAATTAATTTAATATCAAATTAAGGACTTTATAATGACTGCAATAAGCGATTTTGAATATTTGATCCCTTTATGTGAAAATATACTAACTATTGTTTCATCAGTTCAAACACAAAAAAATGAAAATGCATTAAAGATACTGAGTAATATTGAGGGACAAATTCCTGAGAGCCTTTATGAAAGAATTTATGAAATGATTAAAATTTTAGGAGAGAGAGAAAAAGAAAAAAGACCTTTCTCCCATAAATCACCTATGTTAACGGCTTTGACAATTAGATTCATTAAAGAGGATTTGGATATTTTTTTTAAAAAACTAATGGGAGTTGAAAAAATTTCAGTCTTTCCATCTCTAAACACTCCTCATTTAATACGAAAAATGTTGTTTATGAACCTAGCCCAACTTAAAGTCTTAGGCGAACTGCCTGAGATGCAACCTTTAATGGACTTTGGTCTTTCTCCACAGTTTTATTCCAATTGCCACTTATTTCAGTCCTTGGTGGGTGACATTTATATGAGATCACGAATACTTATTAATCCTGAACTTTATCCTCAATTTGAAATTGATCTTTTCTTAGGGTTGGAAATGTTCTATAAAAATTTTTCAACTGAAAAATTAGAAAAAGTAATAGAAACCTATTTATTGGCAAATAAATTAACTCTGTCGCACATCAAAAAACAATCAGATAAAGACAAATGCAAAGATATTAAAGAAGCATGCAGAGCAGTGTTAACCATATTAAGGATTAAAAACAAATCCCTCCTATTTATCAATCCTACGATTTTATTCAACACTCTAGACAAAAATGACAAAAAAAACAATGTCACTTTTTTAATATTATCTTTCCAATCCATTAAAAATTTAAGGGATATACTTTTTGAGTATAAAAGAACTTTTTTTGTAACTAATAATATCCCTAAATGGGCCGCAAACAATGATTTGTCTGGTATGCTAAATCATAATGCTTGGAATTTTCTAGATGAAAGCAAAATTTCAACTAACTTTAAAAGTTTACTGATAATAGGTTTTGGGTCTTTTTATCGGGATTGCCTGCACGACATGAGTAATTTTGCAAAGACATTTGAAAGCTTTCTTGATTCAAATTCAATATTTAATTTGGATATGCGTGCCCTTAAAAATCATTTAACTAAATCAGTAACTGAAAGAGACATCCCTCACTTTCTTTCAAATTTAGATGAAGTCAATGATTTTCCAATTAGAGTTCATGATTTTCAACAATGGGTAAGAACTCAATCCAAAGATCTCATAGATCGATTGATCCTAATACAAGATTTTTTACTTTTTATTCGAATCACAGATTTAGAAAATTTTGAAAAGGAATGTAGAACAGCCCGACGTTCAACAATTATTTTTCGCTCACAAGCAATCACAGGCAAAAATCTTTTAAATCTTTATTCAAAAGATCCAAAATTAGGAGAAAAAATAAAAAAATCATTGAATGATGATCCTGTTTTCCAAGCATTTAGAACATCATTACGTTCAGGTATCAAGACATTAGAAAGTATAAATTTATCAATGTATATATTTGAACCGCACCTGAGGGAATGTTTAGACCATGCTCCTTTCAGACACCCCGATCAGAATAAAATCTCTAGAATTTCCACATTGGATTCCATCATCGATGAAATACAAAAAGATGATCCAGATATTCAGAAAGATGAACTTTATGATTTAAGTGATAATAAAGAAGATCTTGCTGTTACTCTTCATAGAAGACAACGTAAAGATGCGCTAGAAAGCAAAGCTGACTCAAAAGAAAGCAAAGAAGCAAAGGGTGATTCAAAAACACATGTGACATATGTTGAGGATACAACTGAAGATGATTTAGATCTGATGACATCGATGACAGCATCGACAACCGAAGTTTCAAAAATCACATTCGAGGAAAATTTTCAAATCATCCATCAGACGCTTTTAGATGCGATGCACAAAGTAAAAAAAGGTTGTGGAAATGTTGGGATAGGGACTGAAGCTGCTTTTTCAAATTCAATTCAACACGCAGAAAATTTATTTTCTTTGATGAATAGCCTCTATAAGCTAAAAACACCTAGTAATAAAGAAGATTTTTATTTTGTTGTTTCAAACTGTGTAGCGGAGGGGTGTTTAATCCTGGAACAGCAGTTGCTTGGGATCGATCTTTATTTTCAGCCGGTAGCAAAGGAAAAACTTGCATCACGTCATACTCACGATTTGGAGGAACTATTAGGAAGGTCTCAAAGACATCTAAAACTAATGTCGAAGGATATTAAAACGATAATTGGTGCAAATAAGGGAGAGATATATACAAGAAGAGTTGCCAATTTCTCTCATAAAAACCACTATATTAAACTATTAACAGAAGCACAATGGATTTTACATTATGCCTACCAATGGCGTCTCAATGAAGGTAATAAGGATTTTAGCAACGTAATGAGAAGGGCTTTCACTTATTGTCAAAATATAGTTAGCCTTGCCTACAAACTTAGTTTAACGTTAAATCGATCTACTACTATTAAAAAAGATACGGAAATATTTCACACGTATTTAGAAACACTAAAAATGCAAACGTTTGATCCTTCACTTATTTCTAAGTTAGATATTCCAAAACCGAATATTAATAAATTTACTGAAATCTGCGACCATGAAATTCAAACAATTCACAAATTGTTGTCTGCACTTAACACAGATACAAATATGTTTTTATATGATTACCATCTTGATAATCTTGAAAATAATTTTTGTTTATTGAGAAGTGGTATCAATCAAATTCGTTATTGGCATTTAAACCCGACTCAAATCAACACAAATTTAGCATCTATTTTAAAACAAAAACAAATCATCGCCCAGGACATTTTAAAGCTTATTTTAGCATTTAAAGATGACGATCATGATTTGGATAAGTTGGGACATAATTTGGTGTTATTTTTTGAGAAGGCTGGCTTTAAACTTAAAGACGTAGATGCAACTATTCAAGAATTTTTGAAGACGGGAAGAGGGATATTAAATATCACTCGTTATCAAGTTGGTTACGATCCTTCAGACACTAAAGAAGGACAATTAATTAAAGCGATGAAAATCACATCTAAATTGCAAAATAAAACTGAAATAACGCTGGGACTTGTTGAAGATGGATTTGAAACCATTGCATCAGCACATGCGGAAGATTTGGAAAATCTTCAAAAAATGATTTCAGAAGATATGACAACCTTAAGAATGTTGTTAGAATATGTTTTAGCAGAATATTTGGTTACGAAGACGGAAACAATGTCGTTAATTTAGCGAATAATTTTCATGGGAAATGAGGATTCTAAATTATCTTGATAACTCGTTTTCGATTTCTTCAATTGTTGGCAAGCTTGTTTTAAGCTCTTTTGGAAGGCTCTTTACAATTTGAGTTTCATAACTTGTCACACTTATGGGACTTGTGCATCTACGCAAGGCATATTCTGCTTTGACTTTGTTCTTTTTCTTACATAAAAGAATACCTATTGATGGGTTATCTCCGGGATGACGTAACAGGTCATCAACGGCAGATAAATAAAAATTCATCTGTCCTGTATCTCTAGGATCAAAAGCCGTAGCTTTTAATTCAATCACAAAATAGCAGCGCAATTTCAAGTGGTAAAATAGCAAGTCTATTAAATAATCTTCACCTTCAACCTCAATACGATATTGTCTACCAACAAAAGCAAAACCATCGCCCAATTCTAGTAGGAATTTTTGGATGTGATTCATAAGACCTTGCTCTAGCTCACTTTCTCGGTGTTTCTTATCTAATGCGAGAAATGAAAAATTGTATGGATCTTTAAGAGTTTGTTCTGCTAAGTCTGACTGCGGAATGGGAAGCGTTTGCTTGAAGTTAGTAATGGCCTTTCCTTGGCGCTTATAAAGATCTGATTCGATCCACGTTTCAAGCATACTACGGCTCCAACCATTCTCGATTGTCTGCTGTATGTACCACATTCTTTGGTCGGTTTCTCCCAACTTATCCAATATGATCATATTATGCCCCCAAGGAATTTGCGCAGCAGCTGCTGCGTAATTCTCTTCAGAGTAGGAAACAGCAAATTTTCTCATATACTGAAGATTGCGGACTGAAAATCCTGATATGTCGGGTAGCTCTTCTTTCAAATCTCTAGCAAGACGTTCAAGCGTCTTTGCCCCCCACCCCTCATTGTCAACTTTTTCCAATAGCATTTTACCTGTCCGCCAATAGAGGAGTGTGAGTTCCTTGGTAACGGATAAAGCGGCTTTCAGTTGCGCCTGTTGGATGTCTTCTTTAAGTCCTTGAAGAAATTTGGTATAACTCTTTGGCTCTGTGACTTCATTTTTTTTTAAAGACATATAGAGTCCTTATTGATGATCAGATAAGGTAATTTCTTTATCAAATAGGAGACGAATCCCTTCGTAAAGTAAAGCCGAGCGGTCAGTTTTGTTCTTCTCTCTAAGCCTTTTAATAAAAATTTCATCTAACATTCTTTCGTCTTCTTCAGCCATATAGATGGTAGTTTTTGCTTTCTTAGGGGCTACGATTGCTTGTGTAGTCATGTATGCGCTCTCTTTGGAGTTTTTTAGAACCCAGGGTGCCAAATCTTAATGAAAATGTCAAACCCTTATAAATTCAAAGAATTACAGCGTCTTGACTCTATAATGGCAATGTCCATAACTATCCATTCTGTCCATTCTGTTCTTTCATCAAACAACCCACAGTTAATTATTAAAAATAAAATTATTTTTATTAATAATTCAACCATCATGTATAATACTAATAACTAATTAACACAATTACATCATTATATATATTGATCGCTAACTAAATCAAATAAATGTTTGTTACTTTATTTAATTTGAAAGTGGAGATAAATATTATGCCTAGTATTCATCAAACTCCGCAAAGTCACCATACTTACGCTTCTCATACAGCCAAATTAACTTACAAAGAAGCTCTTCTACAAACAATTGCTTTACCAGTCACCTCCCACTGGCAAAAATTAAGTTCAAAACCTCCATCAGAAGTTAAACTTTCTGAAAGAAAAGTTAGTCTAAATACCCTTCCTGGCTTAACCGCCATTAAAGCAGAACAAGCAACCGTGTCAATCTTTAATAAAATAAAAAAATACACCGGTTTCTCTGCCAAAATCTATTCATTATTCGGCGCCGCTGTCAAAATTGAAGGTATCGGATACGTTAATAAAAAAGAATTATCTCAAAGAGTGATTTATCATCTCACAGGCGATAAAAAAATTAGTGAAGAATATAAAAGCAATTCCATCATTTCACAAAAAATTCAACATTTCGTCAAAAAACAAGGGGGCATTGAAGGATTTCAAAAGGCTATGACACAAATAGACACAAAAACACTACACAAATTCAAAAATGTCACGCGTATGGATCTTTACCTTACCTTAGACCATCTTGACCCAAATAATATTAAACAAATCGAATGGTCAGACCATATATCAGACGATATTCGCAAAAATCTCAAACCGGGTGATATCATGTTCTTTCAACATGGTGAAACCATTCCCTCCTTTTCCAGCACCTTGATCATTCATGGACATCGATTAGCCAAACTGTGGCTTAAAGGTGAATTAGAACCTTATTCAGAAACTTATACACATACTACAATTTACGTGGGGGATGGAAAATTTGCTGAAGCAGTTCCAGGAGATCATAAAGAAGATGTCAGAATTTTTACTATGGATGCAATTGAGGGACTAAAATTACGCCAAGGAGACCATCGTAGCTATCGCATATGTCGGCCACAAAATCAGGAACTTGCCAAATTTGCTGCGGAAGTATCCAATAAATATGCTGAAGATAAGCTAGGAATAAAAAAACAGGTCCAAAAAGGAATGATATCTGCTAGCAAATTAAAAACAAAGCTCTCCTATGATAAATTCAAAGCTGCAAGATCACTATTAGGCAATGCAGAATATGGGAAAAAAGCTAAGAGAAACGCTTACAAACAAGTCGTTGAACTTTCTAATAATGCGTATGTCCCAAAAAATCGAAAAGGGGAAACACGCGGATTTTTCTGCTCCCAATTTGTCATGGAGTGTATTCAAAGGGGAAATGTTCTTCAATTGATGCCCGAAATAGCAAGGCATACAAAAATACCTATTCCAAGGCTAACGGGAAATGCAAAAAGAGACCAGGAAATTACAAAAAAATGGGTCGATAAAATGCTAAAAGAACAACCCGACTTACTTGATAAATTATTGATCAAATATGATCCCAATTTTGTGAGTCCACAAAAATTCCGCTCAATCGTCGGATCCAATCCACAACTATTTAAAGATGTGATTAGTATTATCCCCCCAAAGGAAAAGACGTAAAGGACTTTAAGGAGATAAACGATCGATCTGCCAAACACCCTCATCCAAAACATATTGAAATCGATCATGCAACCTATTTTCTTGTCCTTGCCAAAATTCAAATCGACTCGGAATAATGCGATATCCTCCCCAATATTCTGGCGGAGGTATTGATTTACCCTCATATTTCTTTTCTAATTCTTGATATCTTTTTTCCAATATTTCTCGGGATTCTATTATTTGATCCTGTCGTGATGCACTTGATCCCAATTGACTTCCTCTTGGACGAGAAGCAAAATAACCACTCGTTTCCTCTTTTGATACAAGTTCTGCAATCCCTTCAATGGTGATTTGTCTTGTCATCTCCAACCACAAAAATGTTACTGAGACTAATGGGTTTTGACCGATTTCTTTGGCTTTTCTGCTTTCAATATTTGTAAAAAAAATAAATCCACCATTTTCAACGCCTTTCAAAAGAACTGTACGTGTAGATGGCTTGCCCTCAGCGGTTGCTGTCGCCAACACCATCGCATTAGGTTCCATCACCCCAACCCTCTTCGCTTCCTCAAACCATTTCACAAACTGATCAAAGGGGTTAGGAGCTAAATCATCCCTTGAAAAGGGTTGATATTGATACTCTCTTCTCAATTGCTTTAAATTTAACATCGTATTAATTACTCAATTATTCTTGACTTGGGTTTGTTCTTAAGCTATCAATAAATTCAAAGGTATAGCAAAGAAGGAATTTATGGAAAAGTTATCAATAAAAGATGTAGATCTCAATGGAAAGAAAGTTTTAATTAGAGTCGATTTCAACGTCCCTCTAGAAAAAGGCAAAATTATTGATGACACCCGTATACGCGCGTCTATCCCTACAATACAATATGCACTTGATCATGGAGCCGCTGTTATATTGATGAGTCATTTGGGACGTCCTAATGGCAAACGTTCTCAAGATTTTTCTTTAAAACCTTGCGCTAAACATTTATCTGATCTGATAAAAAAACCTGTGATAATGGCTTCGGATTGCATTGGACCTGAAGTTGAAAAAATTGCCAAATCGCTTCAGCCTGGTGACATACTAATGCTGGAAAATCTTCGTTTTCATAAAGGCGAAGAACACCCACTCGAAGAACCCGGACTGGCCAATAGCTTATCTATGCTTGGAGATATCTATGTAGACGATGCTTTTGGATGTGCCCATCGTTCTCATGCCTCAATCACTTCTCTTGCGCAATTTTTTCCAGGAAAAGCTGCCGCCGGACTACTTATGGAAAAAGAAATCGCCTATTTAGGAACGCATCTTATGAATCCAACACGCCCATTTTGTGCTTTACTCGGCGGTGCTAAAATCTCTACAAAATTCAAAGTGATTGAAGCTCTCATGCATAAAGCTGATGTTCTTTTGATTGGTGGGGCCATGGCAAACACTTTTTTTAAAGCCGAAGAAATACCCATCGGCAACTCCCTTTTTGAACCCGATTTTATTACAGTTGCACGACAAATATTGGACGTTAGCACTCAGTCAAAAGCACGTATAATATTGCCAATAGATGTTGTTATCGCTCGCAAAATTGATTCAGATAAAGATGTAAGGATTATTGATATAAAAACAGGTGTTCCCGAGGGATTTCAAATAGTCGATATCGGCCCTAAAACGGTTCAGAAATTTTCAGACGAATTAAAACAAGCTGAAACGATATTTTGGAATGGCCCCGTTGGCGTTTATGAATTCCCTACATTTGCTAAGGGGACAAAGGCTATCGCTCAAACCCTAGCTAATATGGATGCTACCACGATAGTGGGAGGAGGAGATTCCATTGCTGCGTTGGAGGAATCTGGATTAGCAAATCAAATCAGTCATATTTCAACAGGAGGAGGAGCTTCGCTTGAGTTCATCGAATTAGGAACACTTCCAGGCATAGAAGTATTAACTAATAAAAAATGACAATTAAACACATATTACACGTTGATTTAGTAAATAATTAATTTAAATTTTTAATATATGTTGTGTTTATATACGCTAATAGTTATAATATTAGTACAACAACAAATTTTTAATTTGAATTAAAAAGAAAATGAACGTCTTAGAAAAAGATCTTGCTTAAATTGCGTAAAAAAGTTTACACTTTTGCTTCAAGATTTTAAAAATGCCCTTACATTGAGGAATATGCAGGCTGAATCACAAAATCACCTTAAATACTCAACAATCCCCACTACTACTTCCATTTGCCGTTCGATAAACTGTCATTGTTTAGCGCATTTTTTAAGTTTAATACATTTTTTGTTAGGGATGTCTTTATTTACATTTAATCTGAGTTTTACAAAAACTTAGGTTTTAAGGGAAAAGGTTTTGTGCATGTCTGCTGAGAACCCATCAAATGCCCGAGAGTTTGGACCGTGGCGGACCTATTTATGGCCCGTTCATCGCTATGAGCTCAAAAAGCTCATTCCAATGTTGTTAATCTTTTTCTTCATCTCTTTTGATTACAACGTTTTAAGAACCTTAAAAGATTCACTGTTAATTACAGCCAAATCATCTGGAGCGGAAGTCATCCCATTCGTCAAAGTGTGGGCAATGTTTCCAGGAGCTGTTTTAATGACCCTCCTCTTTACATGGCTGTCAAATAGAATGTCCCGCGAAAGAGTTTTCTATATTATTTTTTCTATTTTTCTCTCTTATTTCTTTATATTCACTTTTATTCTTTATCCATTCCGCGATATCATCCACCCACACGCAACCGCTGATATGATGGAAGGAATTTTGCCAATAGGCGCCAAAGGATTAGTCGCCATGTTCCGCTACTGGAGCTTTACGATTTTTTATGTGATGTCAGAATTATGGGGAAATATCATTTTATTCGTCCTATTTTGGGGATTTGCTAATCAAGTGACAAAGATGGGTGAAGCAAAACGATTCTATGGTTTATTTGGAGTCGGTGCCAACTTTTCAGGAATTTTTGCCGGTCAGGCATCTGTTTTTTGCTGCAATTATACTCGCAATGGAGGATTTTTCCCCATTGGCGCTGATGCTTGGCATCAATCATTAGTCATGATCGTATCACTCGTGTTAATTGGTGGATTTATCTCAATAGCACTATTTCGCTGGATGAACAAAGAGGTCTTGACTGACCCCCGCTATTATGATCCAAGTTCGGTAAAAACTGAAGGGGAAGTAAAAGGCAAACTATCTCTCAAACAAAGTTTTTCTGTTCTCCTTCGCTCAAGATATCTTCTGTGTATTGCTATCATCGTTATCTCTTATAATTTGATTATCAACCTAACTGAAGTCATTTGGAAACATCAAGTTAAAGAACTCTATCCTGATCCCAATGATTATACTTTATACATGAATCATATCGTTTCGATCATTGGACTTATCGCCACATTTACTTCGTTATTCATCTCTGGAAATGCGATTAGAAAAGGAGGATGGACCTTTACTGCAATGATAACCCCTGCAATATTGTTAATCACAAGTATTGGTTTCTTCAGCTTCTTTTTCTTAAAAACAACGGCTCCTGATCTTGTGGTCGCCTTGTTAGGAACAACGCCTCTCATGATCGTCGTATTTTTTGGATCCTCCCAAAATATTTTAAGTAGGGCTGCAAAATACTCAGTTTTCGATGCGACTAAGGAAATGGCTTTTGTTCCTTTGAATCCAGAAAAGAAACTGGTTGGAAAAGCGGCAATCGATGGCGTGTGTTCGCGCTTAGGAAAATCGGGTGGGTCGGTGATTCACCAAAGCTTACTTTTATTCTTCTCGACCCTTACTGCCAGCGCCCCTTATGTCGGAGCTGCCTTACTTGTCGTGACCGTTATATGGATGATCGCAATTCGTGCTCTTGGCAAGGAATTTAATGCATTGACAACTCCAGGCGCTGAAAAATTAGCTGAAAATGAAAATAGTGAATCGGAGTCACAATTAATTCCGATTAGACAAAATTTGAACGTATTGAATGAACATTCAATACTAAAAGAGCAACAAGCTGTATAATTTATAAAGGCACTTTGACAATTATTATTGATTTTGTCAAAAGTGCCTTTATTTATTTTTTAAACTATCAATTTAGTTGATTTTTTAAATTAATTATGATATAATTTTGTATTAACTAAGTTATTGTAAAAAAGGATTTTAAATGTCTTTTTCTGAAACTGGTTTTAATAAATGGCGAGCATTTTTTTGGCCCATCCATCGAGATGAGACCATAAAGATAGTCCCTATGATGATGATGCTGTTTTTTATTTGTTTTAACTACACAATATTACGAAATGTCAAAGATACCGTAGTTGTGACAGCTCAACATTCGGGCGCTGAAGTCATCCCATTTATTAAAGTTTGGGCCTTATTACCAATGGCTGTATTATTGACAGTTATTTTTAGCAAGCTATCCAATCGTTTCAGTCAAGAAAAAGTCTTTTATATAATGATCACAGGATTTCTCATCTTTTTTGGTCTGTTTACCTTTGTCTTTTATCCATTGCAAGATATTTTGCATCCCAATCAATTATCAGATTACCTAGAGACGGTGTTACCGAGTGGATTGAAAGGCTTAATCGCCATGTTTCGTAATTGGACTTTTACAATTTTTTACGTGATGAGTGAACTTTGGGGAAGTATTATTTTAAGCGTACTTTTCTGGGGCTTTGCCAACGAGATCACAAAAATTACTGAAGCACGTCGCTTTTACGGAATGCTTGGCGTGATCGCGAGTACATCAGGAAGTGTTGCAGGGCTAACAGCCAATTTTATCACCGAAGGTCATAACTGGGAACAATCTCTTAATATCCTCGTAAGTGCTATTATCTGTTGTGGATGTATCACAATGGTAATTTTTCGCTGGATGAATAAAAAAGTATTAAATAATCCAAACTACAAAGACTTACATCAATCGAATTATGACGCGAAAGAAGGGAAACAAAAACTATCAATACGCGAAAGCTTTTCATTCCTCTCTAATTCGAAGTATTTAATTTGCATTGCAGCAATCGTTGTCTCTTACAATCTCGTGATCAACTTAGTCGAAATTGTTTGGAAAGATCAGTTACGTCAAGTGTATTCATCTCCAATGGCTTATAACACTTACATGAACAACATGGCTGTTCCTGTTGGAATTATCGCCACACTTGCCTCACTATTTATGCCTAAATTAATGTCTAGATTTGGTTGGACGCGCACTGCACTCATTACTCCAGTTATTATGTTGATAACAAGCTGCGGTTTTTTTGCTTTCATGCTATTCAGATACGATCTAACAGGACCTGTTTTAGCCCTAACAGGAACAACACCTTTAGTGATTGCGGTTTTCTTTGGTGCTTCACAAGTCTGTATGAGCAAAGCTTGTAAATTTTCTGTATTTGATGCTACAAAAGAAATGGCCTTTATCCCTCTTGGACATGAGTGCAAGTTAAAAGGTAAAGCGGCTATTGATGGTGTTGGATCTCGCTTAGGAAAGTCTGGGGGCTCGATCATCCATCAAACTTTACTCATTTTCTTTACGACTGTTAGCTCAAGCGCCCCTTATGTGGCAGTGATAATTATAGCTGTTATCGCAGGCTGGTCTGTTGCGGTTCGCTCCTTAGGAAAGCAATTTAAGGCTATTGTGGGTGAAAAAGATAGAGAAGAAATTGGTGAACTTGAAGTCAACTTAGACAGCACTGCCACCAGTACTTCTCTGCAAAAAGCAAACAGCTAAGTTTCACATAATGAAGACGAATAAAAATTGAAAAACACATAAAAGAAACAATTTTCTTTAAGGTTCATTAGTTCATAACACCTATCCAAAAGTGGCGCTTCAAACAAAGCGAAAGAGGACTTTCGCACTCCAAACGCTTCGCGTAAAATTAGAAAATCCTTATCCTCAAAGCTTCGCAAAGCGTTTGGAGTGCGAAAGTCCTCTTTCGCTTTGTTAGAAACCGCCTTCTCAGGATAAGTTCTCCTTCATCAATTAACTTTTTCTAATTTTGACAGCTTGTTAATGACTTTCGTTTTCCAAATGGAATATTTTTACGATAGAGTTTTATAAAGCTTGCATATTACTTTAATTGATGCTACAAATTTCACTTGAGGCTAGGGTAAAAATAACTTTTACCCCAAGCTGATAAAGCATTTTATTTAAGAGATATGAATATGACACTATTAAATTTTATCCCGTCTATAGAATCACTCACTGCTAATGTAAAATTTTATTTCAGTTCCGAATATATTTACTACAGAAGCTATAAAACCAAAAATTTAATTTATGCTTTAAGCTCTTCCATCTTTTGTTACAATTATTATAAAGGGCACTATTCCCAAGCAATTTATGGAAAAAATTATCTCAATAGTTTAACAAATATTTCTCCATGGGTGACTTTACCCCTTTATGTAAAAACTATTCAGGTAATACGAAGTGGTGAGATCTTTGAAAAGAATAGATATGCAATCGTTGGGACTTTTTTTAAAGCAGCAAGTTACACGATTGGATATTCTGCAAGAATTTATGAGTTCAGCGTTTGCTATTTCAAAAACATAAATAAAAACGATGTCTTGTATACTAAAGAATTAAAGAAATGTAAAAACATCACTCAGTGTGTATACCTGAGCACCTTGTCAATTGAAAAAATACAACACTTATATCACCATAAAGAAAGTAGAACTGTCTTAAATGTTGCAAAATTAATTGTCACACTCAGTTTAAATGCATTATTGGCAGCATGTGTTCTCGAGACGAAAACTTTTCGAACTGCATCGGAAATCGTTCTTAACATCTCAACTGTTACAACATTTGCAATCGATCACTTGAGCTTTTTGTTTAAAGAAAAAAAGCCAAAACAAATATTAACGAAAGTTTGATCAAATTTTGGATTTTCTAGCTAATTTCAATTTATGTTCTATAACACAAAGCTCTATTAACGCGACCACCCCGACAAAAATAAAACAAAAATAAACTAAGTTTGAAACTCCCATATTCAATGTCAGAGCGATTAATGTAAAAAATTGCATCGTAGTCGCTACCTTACCTGCCCAAATAGATCTAAATTTAAAAAAGGACCAAGACCCTTTAATTGTGATATAAAACCCAAAAATCAAAACCGCAAAATCACGAGAAATTAGCGTCAAAGACTGCCAAACCGCTAATCGTCCTTCTCCAATAAAAATGGCCAGAATAAAAATAACAAAAAATTTATCCATCAAAGGATCAATAGTAGCCCCAAAAGAACTTGTCATACGCCAACGTCTCGCTAAATAGCCATCAAGGCTATCTGTAATCATCGCTAACACGATCGATATCGTACGAAGTAAAACACTATCCGATAAAAACAAAAGAGCTAAAAACCCCCTTGAAATCGATAATAAATTCGATGGTGTTGCAATCATATCGTTACTCTATTAAATAAACAAATTTTGAGTTTTTGAATTTTTATTAAGTTCTTCACATTCATTAGTGAAAGCTTCAATATTCTTATGATCATTTGGAAAAATATTTAAAATCGCAAAATCAACCCCGGCAAAACGGCCCTTAAATTCACCATTAAATAACTCACCAAATATACGTGCAATTAATGTAGGTGGATTCTGAAATGCCCCACACCCTAAAGCTCCTAAAACAATATGTTGATGTCCCTTAATGGCCATCTCTCGCAACATATTAGCAATTTTTGCCGTTGTTTCTCTCATAAATCTATTATGGAGCACCAAATCAATTATATCCAGCTTTCCCTGTAAGGGTAATGCCAAACTTTGCCGATCTGATGAATTCTCTCTTAAATCAAAGGCTGCAACAGCCACAAGAGCAACTTCTAATGGTTTGTCAAAAAAAGCAAATCCTTCATCAATGCCTTTTCTAATAACCTTTACATGAGGACAATATATTCCACCTTGCACAGGGATTGGATATGATTGCGTTTTTAATCCTAAAATATGATTTGAACTTCGGCATAAAGCCTCTTCTTGTGCAGGACATCCACTGTCAGCGCCACCACCGGGATGATAGAGATTTGCCATATTAATCCCAACAGGATATAGCCCTTCCGCAACACGTTTTAACATAACTTTAAAAGTATCTTCTGCGATGACAGAAAACTTTGTTTGATATGGAGTATTAATTGGAGCTAGCGTTTCTAATTGATTATAAGTTTCGGTCCCTTTCAGCATAGGATCATTATCAATCATTACAACATTCATTTTTGAATTAATATAGCCATTTTCACATGCTATTAATGTTTCGTTAAATATCGCTTTCCTAAATGCATATAAATCTTCATCAATCTTCGGAAAATAACTTTCCTTAATTTTTAAAGACCTGCTGCCACCCTCAACATTAATATAAACGATGTCTATTCGTCGTCCCTGTAAATTTTCTTGTACATCTGGAGAACGGTAAGCAAAACCAAAAGAAAATATAATTTTGGAGATCGCCTTAATAACTAATAAAAATTTTTCTATTCCACGTGTCTCGATCGAATAGTCTCCATAATGCATATATAATCTGTTTTCATAGGTCACATCATCCAACTTATTTGCATTTTCGAGTGGATGATAATTTGAATTTAATTCAGAAACCGACTTTAAAAAAACGCGCATTGTAATCCTTACTTATTAAGAAATTAGTATTTTATTTTAGCAGCAACTGGCTTGTGATCGCTAATATTAGTTTGTAGACAATTTAATCCTACATTAGATACCGGTATATTTGTTATCGAAACATCACACTGTTCTTTTGGTTTCACGGCTATCCAGTCAATGCGTGTATTCAAAACTTGATAGGGATTTGTACATGTTTGTTCCAAATAATTCTCATAATCAAGCATAAAACCGGAGTCTTTAAGGATGCGCAAGCGAGGATGCAGCGATGTGACGTTGGCATCCATTCCTATCACCATTAGATCTGACTCATATTTCGTAAATAAATCGACAATAGCCTTTAACTCCTTATCCCCTTTCTCTGAATCGGTTTTTCCGGAATTCGTTTGTATCACGTTGTAAGGATTGCATCCTGAAATATGTCCTGAGGCCACTAAAACTTTTTTTCTCGTTTCATTATCTAATAATTGAATCGCAAAAGCTCTGTTCATAATGCTTCCAATTACTTCTATAATTTCAAAACGCTCTTTATTCCAGGCTAGACCATTAACAGAATGCTTATTTGTCGATAATAATACCTCAAAATGACTAGGAAACATAGAAGCATCGAGATAATCAGCTTCTTGTAAACAAATGATGTCATACTTCAATTGATGATGGAAAATCCGTTTCGCCATAATCTCTCTTGTTTTTTTTAGCGCGTCCTTAATATCCGGTTTTGTATTATTTGTGAGGTCATTAATATGGTTTTGAAGCATGAGATTCACCTCTTCATCATTGATAGTAACAGGACGAGTTTGATAAGAAGAAATCATGTTATTTGTTTTTTGAAACCAAATAGTATTTGGGCTTCTCAGTTTTATGGGTGCTCTTGTCAGATTTTTAATAATGCGTTGATATCCTTTTTGATCCCATTCTTGAGTGGCTGAGAGCTTTTCAATTGAATCATTAGAAAATAGAATTTTTAATGCAACTTTCTGAATTTTTTCGTTTAAAGCCATCTCTTTTGGTTCAGCGATGTATCTTTGCAGCATAATTTTTTGCATTGCAGCTGCTCTTAGATAATCATAGTGGTCTGTCAGGCCTCCACAATTATATGAGCTAATAGTAAATTCTGATGCCCAAAGAATCGAAGAATGTAAGGCTAATAACACAATCAACGCTTTATAGAATTTCATAAATATACCTTGATTTTACTATTTTTTAAAAAGACGTATTAAAAGAAAAGAAGATGTGTTAATATTTTAACTTTATGATTCAATCATTGCAATTAAAAAAAAGCGTGCAGAATCTTTATTAAACAAACATTCAACTAATAAATATTTTTTTAATGCTATTTTTAATTAATATTTTTAATAAAATTTCGCTGACAGTTTAAGGTTTCATTTGCTATATTGCGCACTTGCCATAAATTTTCGAATTGGTTCGTTATGAGGGTATTCCATTGGCTTTTCAATCGTTACTAAAAGTTTTTGCTCCAGCTCCACATCTCGCCGAGATTGCTGACCAAGAAACAGTTAATAAAGACTACAAATATTGGCGTCATCGCATTTTTTACTCAATGTTGCTTGGATACGCCATGTATTACTTCACCCGCAGAAGCTTTACATTTGCAATGCCGGGTCTTATCGCTGATCTTGGATTCGATAAAAGCCAGCTAGGGATTCTTGGAAGCGTTCTTTCAATTTCATATGGTATGAGTAAATTTATTAGCGGATTGCTTGCCGATCAGTCTAATCCACGCTATTTTATGGCCCTTGGACTATTTTTAACGGGTATATGCAACATTTGCTTTGGATTTTCAAGCTCCTTGTGGATGTTCATCATCTTTTGGGGTGCCAACGGTCTCTTTCAAGGGTTTGGATGGCCCGCTTGTACACGATCTTTAACACACTGGTACTCTCATTCTGAGCGTGGAGCGTGGTGGTCTTCAACAAGTGTGGCACACAATTTAGGCGCATTTGTGACTCCTTGGGTTGTAGGACTATGTTTACAGTATTTTGGCTGGAGAGCCGGAATGTATGTTCCTGGTGTTGTATGTATCGCAGGATCTTTTTTTCTGATTAATCGCATGCGCGATACACCACAATCTTTAGGACTCCCCCCAATTGAAAAATACCGTCATGATTATCCTGGAAAGGCTAAAGAAAGCGAGGAGAAGGAATTATCTACTCGTGAGCTATTGAAAGGGGTCCTTTCAAATAAGTACATTTGGCTTCTAGCCTTCGCCTATTTTTTTCTATATGTTCTTCGAATGGGCATTGGGGACTGGACGGCATTATTTTTATATGAAGTGAAGGGATATGGTGCTCTTGGATCTAGTGGAACATCCTCTTTATTTGAAGCAGGTGGTTTTTGTGGTTGTTTAGCTGCCGGATGGTCTTCAGATCGCTTATTTGGTGCAAAACGGGGACCGGTCTGTGTCTTGTTTGCTGTGGGAATACTTTGCAGCATTTTTCTTTTCTGGATTGTTCCTGCTGGTTATATCGTCTTAGATTGGATAACGATTTATTTGATGGGTTTTGCCGTTTTTGGTCCTCAAATGCTGGTCGGAATTTGTGCTTCAGAATTGTGTCATAAAAAAGCCGCTGCAACTGCAAATGGATTTGTGGGGTGGGTTGCATATATAGGTGCCGCCGTTGCAGGATATCCTATGGGACTAGTGATCGATTTTGCAGGATGGAGTGGTGCATTTGTTGTTTTATTAACCTGTTCTATTCTATTTTTATTACTTCTTCTACCTCTGTGGGGTGTCACTCGTGCAACAGTGGAAGCATCCGAACAAAAAGCATACGCTTAATTAGTAGAATGCTAGGCAAAAAAGGAAAGCGAAAGAGGACTTTCGCACTCCAAACGCTTTGCGTAGCTTTAAAAAATATTTATGCTACTGATTTCCAAAGCTACGCGTAGCGTTTGGAGTGCGAAAGTCCTCTTTCGCTTTGTTATGAAGCGCCATATTTGTCAACATGTCTACAATTAACGCTAACGTTAGGGCTGCGAAAGCCCTCTTTCGCTTTTCTTTTTTGCTACAGCTGCTTTCTTATTTTGACAGCATTGGGCTTTGAACAAACGCTCTCCGAGCTAATGAAGAGTCGCAAGTTTTTTAACTTACCTAATTTCATAATTCATCTAACCTCTCTGCGTCTTCCTGTCTCCCCGCCTCTGCGTTGAATTTGCATTTAAGCTATACCACGCTCGGGTAGGATTGTTAATAATCATTTATTTCTTACCTCGAACTACTCATACAATACTTATCCTAAAGACATAATACTAAACTTTTTATGAGTTTTTTATTATTTCTTCAATTTAATATATTCTTAATACAACATTGAAAACACCATCAATCACAAATTAATATTAAAAATATTAATATAAATGATATAATACTATTCATAGATCAATTCTCACTTATTTATATAAAACAATATAATTAATAGGTGTATTATGACTCCTAATGATAATTTTGATATCAGTAATTTGAATGATCTTAGTTCAATTTTATCCAAAATGGCAGCTGATACTACGGCTCGTTTAGTCCGTAATAAGACAAATAAGAAATATGAAGTATTATCAAAAACAAATCTTAAAAAAGTTAAAGGCATAGAACAAGTCGGTATTCATACTATAGTAGATAAAATGTCCGATTTGTTCAGAACCACCGAAGAGATTTCCCCACAGAAAAAAAAAGAACTGTTAGATAATTTGAAGGCTATTATTGAAAGCAGAAAAGCACATCATAAAGAGTCTTCAAGCTTCTGGAATTGGTTCTCCGGAAAATCAGGAAGAACAGAAAAAGCGGAGGCCTACTGGCTTCATCATATGCAAGAATTCGTCGAAGAGCCTCTTTCCACACAAAAAACTCAAACAACTCAATCAAAATCGGTTAAACCTACGCCCATTAAAGTAAAATACAGTGAAACAGAACGGGCCGAAAAAAAATATCAAATCGCTCATGCTTGCGATAAACTAGTACAAAAAGGGACTAGTAAAAATGGTGAGGCCCTCTCGGAGTCAGAAATACAAAAGCTATTGAAAGAAGCATTTGATATGTATCAACAAGCCGCAGACGCAGGCAATGCAAATGCTCAATTTGAATTAGGAAAAATATTTGAATTGGGAACACATGGACAAAAGAGTGATATTCATAAAGCCGTTGAATGGTATACCAAAGCTGCTTCATTAGACGTTTTTGAAATACAACCTACGCCACAAGGACAAAGTTGTGTGAAGGCGCGAATAAAATTGGCTGAAATATATTTTTCAAATAATCAATACAGCTCAGAAGTAGAATACCCTCGGTACGATGATAGAGATACTCCAGATAGAGCCAATCAGATTAGAAGTTGGCTGAGCTACGCTATGAATGCGACTGAGGATGCAGACGCCCAAGCCTTATATGCACTGACCAATGTTAAACGGGATGATGGAATAAGAAAGAAATATCAAATATCGGCAATGGAGAAACAATCCCCATGGGCGTATTACTGTAGGGGTCAGATAAATTCGTTAAATAATCGTCATCTTGATGCTGCTAAGGATTTTATGACAGCTGCTACAATGGGTCTTTCTGCAGCACAATATAGATTAAGTGAATATTATAGAACGGGTGAGGGTGTAGAAAAAAATGATGAAATGGCAAAAATATTTTTATTAAGGGCTGCGAAACAAAATAACAAATTAGCATCACTAGAATTATCAAATAAATATCCAGGATTACAACCAGATGAAATTAATAAATTAAATGCAAAAAACTTAGTATTTTCAGCTGAAAATCAATACATCTTCGCTCAATATCTTTTTAATAATAAGAAATATCCCGAAGCTTTGAAACTTTTTGAAAAATTAACAAAAAACAAAGATTTAGATAAAGAATCTCAAGCAGATGTCCACTACCACCTTGGATTAATATATCATGAAAAATTGGTTTCTAACGAAAAAAGTATGGAAGATATTAGAACATTATTTGAAACAGCGGCTGATTTAGATAAGACGCACGCAAAAGCTCAATTTGAATTAGGAAAAATCGCTGAAAGCGAAATCACTTCAATGCCTACCTTTATAGATCCGAAAACCGGGGTTTTAGCACTTACTACAAAAGAAAAAGAAGCGATCGAATGGTACACTAAAGCAGCTAACCAAGTTCCAGGTTTAGCAAGCGCTAAATCTAAATTAGCAATTTTATACTATCTAAAAGGAGATGTTGAAAAGGCCGTAAAGTTAGCAAAAGATGCTTCGGACGTAAAGGATCCGGATGGGATGGGGATATACGGTAGAATTCTCCTAGGAAAAAATAAAGGGAGTCCGACAAAAGAAATAAAAAAACTATTCAATGAATCTGCATTAAAAAATTCAGCTATTGGCTTTATTGGATTAGGGCTTATTAATACACAGATAAAGGAATATTATGAATACTCTTTAAAAGCCGCTAATTTAGATTCAGCTTGGGGTAATTATAATCTATCAGCATGCTACTCAAAAGGCTTGAAATTTACTCCTGTAAATCAGGAAGAAGAGATAAAATATCTATTAGTGGCTGACGCCAAAGGCTTTCCTCGAGCTCGAGAAAGACTAATTGAACTTAATCACCCAATCGCTTTAATTAGACAAAGCCAAATGTATGAAGAACTTGAGATGAAAAAAGAGGCAGATTCGTTCGAAGAAAGGGCAACAAATGCTGGTTATAAACCACCTGAAGTATCTTCACCAAAACCACCTGAAAAACCAGTCGTACAACCACAAAAAGCTGCTGAAGTGCCAACAGTATACCCACAATTTGCTCCAACAGCAACTGCACAATCTGAATATGAATTAATTGCGCCGGTTCAAGCCGTTTCCATTTCTGCTGCCGCTTCCAACGCTTCGAAACCTGCTGAAACTTCCACTTTTCTAAGCGAACTTGTAAATGCAATTAAATTATATAATAATAAAGCCTACGCAGAGGCATTTGAAGAATTTAGGCAAATAGCTAGAACTGAAAGTGATTCCAAAATAAAAGGAGAAGCTCTTTTTTACATGGCAAAAATAGTTCAAAACAAACAGATCACCAAATATAACAAAACTGAAAAACAACTATTTGAAGAAGCTGCCAATTTAAATTATACTCTAGCACAATTTGAAATGGGGAAAATGGCAGAAAAAGAAATTACTTCCATTTCCCCTAAAGATAAATTAACCATAAAAGAAAAAGAAGCGATCGATTGGTATACCAAAGCGGCAAACAATAATTTAGCTAGCGCCCAAGCAAAATTGGCTAATATATACTTTTATAAAGGTGATCTAGAAAAGGCTAATGAAATGGCCACAAAGGCTGTTGCCAATGATCCAGATGGTCTTGATGGTCTTGATATACTGGCAAGCATTCTCTCCGTGCTGAAACGGCAGGGTGCCCATGAATTAACTAACAGATCGGCTTTAGCTGGTGGTTTTCAGGCAAAATTACTTAAAACAAATCTCTTGTGGAACAAGGGAAAACATTCTGAAGCCTTCAAAGGTTATGAAGAACTTGCAAAATTAGGATTTGCCGAAGCTCAGTACGAAATATCTTATTGCTATAAAACAGGAAAAGGAACAACTCAAATAGACTTAGTAAAAGAAAAAGAATGGTTATTGAAAGCCGACGCACAAGCCAACCCAAAAGCACGAACAAGACTTTTAGAATTAAAAGAACCTTCAGCACAATTTAAGCAGGGTCAAATGCTTGAAGAAATCGGAGATAAAGCCGAAGCAGAAGAATTTTATAAATTAGCGGCAGACCAAAACTATCTACAAGCTAAAGTTCGCCTTGGGTGGATTTATTTGACAAGTAAAGATCCCGTAAAAATAGAAAAAGCAAAAGTCATTATAAAAGATTTATTAGACCTTGAAAATACTGATATTGTTCTAGATATACACGCAAAGGCATTGTTAGGTCTTGCTTACGGATGGAGTCTAAATGTCAAGCTTGATCCAGAAAAGGCGTTTATATACTTCCAAGATATAGTAAACTCTAGCTCAAAAGATCTCATTAAGGATGCAATTTTAAAATTAGACCTTCCTCCTCCAAATAATTTCGAATTAAACATAGAGAACTTTGTTGAAGGACGATACAAAGACGGTTTATATATAGATAAATATACTGACTACGCTGTGAAATGGCATGAAAAAAAACAAATGGAAGACATTAGTGATGCCGATAAGGCATTTGCCTTTTATTCCTTGGGAGTCATGCATGAGAATGGTTATGGTGGTTTAGATAAAGATTTTGATTTAGCGGTAATGAACTATATATCAGCGGCTGATGCCGGTGATCCTAGAGCGCAATATGAATTAGCAATGAAAAGCATTCCAAGAGAATTCCCAAATGAGGAATTAGATCAACAAGAATGGCGCAAAGAAGCGACTCAGCTATATGAACAGAAGATCTATTGGCTAACAAAGGCGGCTGAACAAACGCATAAGCCCGGTAACAAAGTTAGGGAGGCTCAATACGAGCTCGCAAACTTATATTTGAACCAACCCCTACCTCCCGAGGTACCATCTAAAGAAATTCAGCAAAAAATCAAAGAAATTAATATACGGGGTGAACAGTTACTTCAACAAGCAGCAAAGAATGGCTATATTCCAGCACAAACAGATTTAGGAATAAGGTTACTCTCAAAAAAAGAAGAAGAGGGTGTAACATGGTTAACAAAAGTTGCAAGAAT
The DNA here is from genome assembly GCA_013816265.1 of Parachlamydiaceae bacterium. GTDB lineage: Bacteria > Chlamydiota > Chlamydiia > Chlamydiales > Parachlamydiaceae > JACDES01. The sequence goes on from JACDES010000016.1 coordinate 25,158, forward strand.
TGAATCCGATAACCCAAAAGCAAAGCTTGCACAATTTACTTTAGCAAATATTTTTAAAGATGGAACACATGGTGTTTCTAAAAATTATGAAGACGCCTCAATATTGTTTGAACTAAGCAATAGTGCCGAATTTCCAGCAAATTTAGATCTTGGAATCATCTTCTATGAAGGTGGTCATGGTTTGATGGCAGACAAAAAAATGGCTTTTCAATATTTTACAAAAGCAAGAAACTCAGAATTTACAAAAAATACCGCAGAACTCTATTTAGCTAGAATGTATATAGATGGAGAAGGTGTAGATAAGATACCCGAGGAAGCTCTTAAAGAGGCCTTAGAAATACTCAATCAAATGGATACAAATAATCCTGAAGTTATCTATGAACTAGGTCGGATCTATGAAAAAAAAGGAAATCTGAAAAAAGCAGTTGAATTATATCGTCAGGCATTTAATTTGGGTAATATATCAGCTGCAGCATTCCAAATAGCAGGTATTTATGAAAAAGGTAATACTTTTGGCGATATTGAAAACACAAGTATTGATTTTTACCAAAAAGCAGCTGATAGAGGAAACGCAAAAGCACAATATAAAATAGCACAAGATTACCGTCTCAAAAATAATAAACCCGAGATGATGAAATGGCTTCAAAAAGGTGCAGAGAATGGCCATCGCGAGTCTCAATATCAATTAGGGTTATTGCTAGGAAAGAAAGATGAGGACTTTATTATTGAACAAAATACCTTAGAGGCAAACACATGGATGATAAAAGCTGCTACTCAAGGACATACTAAGGCTAAATTGTATTTATATAAAAATTCTAAATTGGCACATCTGGAAAAAGCGACTGCTATAAAATTTCTAAAAGAAGCAGCTGAAAATAATCCAGAAGCGCAATTAATATTAGGAAAAATGTACCGTAATAATCAAGAATATAAGGAAGCCGTAACACAATTTGAAAAAGTTTTACAATCTGCTAAAAAGAAAAATAAGAAAAATATAAAAATAATAGCAGAGGCTGAATGTCAATTAGGCAACTTGTATTTAGATGGATTGGGCGTTGTTCGCGACAAATCTAAAGCCATTAAACTATTTGAAAGCGCAGAAAAACGGGGTAATGAAGAGGCAAAAAATAAATTATTGGAATTGGAATAAATAGTAGTAGATATACCTGAAAAGGAATCTATATCAAAACAACCAAGTGCACCACCTGAAGAAGACAAATCCTTTTTGAATTTATGATTGTAGTCGTTGTTTATTCTAAAGGGCAGGTCGGTAGAGCATCTATTCAAAGCCCAATGCTGTCAAAATAAGAAAAAGATTCAATTAATGAAAAGGTTCTTTAGTTCATAATCCCCATCCCAGGTTGCGGATTCAAACAAAGCGAAAGAGGACTTTCGCACTCCAAACGCTTTGCGTAGCTTTAAGAAATATTTATGCTACAGATTTCCAAAACTACGCGTAGCGTTTGGAGTGCGAAAGTCCTCTTTCGCTTTGTTATGAAGCGCCATATTTGTCAATATGTCTGCAACCTCCAAAAGGTATCAAAAACTACTTCGGGGCAAAATCAATCAAAAACTGATCCCCCAATTCCATCAAAATAGACCGATACGTCTTTCCACTCAATAAATGATCAAATGGGAAAAATGGCGACGAAAATAAATCATTCTTAAATATCACATTCGAATTGGGATCAAAATAATTACGAATATGACCCATCGGCTCAATAAAGAAATTATTACTTACACCATCGTGAAGACTCACATAATTGATAACACTCTGAAATCCCTCATTACGTATCATTGTTGGCGAGCCAAAGCTAATAACTCGAATCATCTTCTGTTCTTCCGGAGTCAACAACTCTCTTGCACGATCTGTATCAGACCCACCTAAACTATGGGCATAATGAACAATCGTTCCTCCACTATTAGATCCTCCCATCTCCCCAATCAATCGACGCCATGTATTTGCTAATAGATGAGCGTGCAATGATCTAAAACCTAAATTGTATGTCAGCTTAATGGCAAGAGCTTTTGTAATATCCGATGTCCAACCTTCTGTAGGTCTAAAAATATAATGTACATTAATTCCACCATGCGTTTTGGACATCAACTCCAAATTTTCTACTAACATGCTTTTTGTCGTTAATATTCCATTGATAAAGGTCACCCTAACTTTATCGTTAAGCTCTCCTGTACCATAACTTCCTACTTCAGATCGATGATTACAATCATAACCCATAAGAATGATAAACGATTCACCTAACAATTGTTTACCGATTCTTCTAAAGGTATCCGATGCTTCAGGTGTAAGCCCAAGCTCTGTATGAAGACTCCCCCAAGCATTATTGGAAGAATTCTTTAAATAATACCAACCGGCTGCAAATGAATTTACCAACGTGTCCCATACCGAACTAATTGAAAAAAGACCGTATAAATCACATTGCGTTAATGGATTATTTTGCACATATGTATATAAATTTGGTCCATCATAAAAGGAAAGCGGATCGGGAGTTGTCCAACGACCTATAGAAGGATCATAGTAACGTCGTCCAAAAAATATAAAATTTGTGAATGGATCATTTCTCTTACTCGAAAATCTCCAAGGATTTCCAATTGCCGACTGATCTAACTCATATCCAGCACCGGCATAGATAATCTCAGAACCAAATGCCGAATAACGATAATATTCAGACACGCTACGACTATTCGCATTTATCAAGCATCTTACAGATCCTTGAAGATCATGAATGGGTGCATAAATTTCTTCATCGAACTCAAAAGCCACAGCAGTGCCTATTTCAGCGCCTTTTCCTGCTCCTAAAACACGAAGTTCGATGATTTTCCCTTCTGCATCAGCTCTGCCAATTTCTTTGTCGCCATCAAAGATGAATCGATCGGTCTTCGCTAATACCCAATTTTGATTTTCTTCATCCCAATTATATGTTTTCTGCACAATTCGTCTATGAAATGCATCATAAATATATTGTAAAGCGACATTTTGATTTTTAATAACACGACTTAAACGATTGAGTGCATCATATTCGTAGGTAAAAATCGTATTGCCTGATATTTTTTTAATTAGATTGCCGTTGGAATCGTATTGGAAATCACTATTTGGATTTTTAATCAGTTGATTTAAGTCATTAAACGACCATTCTTGCTCATTTTGCGATATTCTATTATATATTGAATCATATTCAAACTGATTCTTAAAGGTCCCTTCTTCATTTTGAAGCTGATTATTGTTTTCATAACTATATGTTTGATTAGTTTCCCCAGTAGTATCTTGAATAATCATTTGGGTTAAGCAATTATTTGCATCCAATCCACCAGTAGGAATCTCCATGGACCACCATTCAGACTGTATCGAACGGGGGCGTCCTTGTGGATCATATGTATAAGATATTGCACCCAAATCTTTTATCATATGGCTCTTCACTAACTTTCCAACATGGGGGCTATATTCATAATCATGATGATAAAGAAGCTCTTGATTTCTATTAAATCTTTCAACTGATTGTAAGAGTGCTCCTGAATATTGATACTTAACGCTTGATCCATCCGGCAAAATGAGACCAGTACGGCGGCTTGCAAGATCATATGAATGCTTTAAAATTAAATTGCTTCCCAGATTTTCTTCTATCATGTCATTAAAATCATTATAGCTTCGATCGATTGAATTTCCATGCACATTATCCGCTACTTTTATCAGTCGATGCATTTCGTCGTAAAAATATTCATAGTCAATTGTTCCGTCACTTGAAGTAAAACGACTGATCCTTCCTGCAAAATCATATACATGGTTTAAAGTGGAACCATCGGGTTTTGTTATAGTTACAAGTTGACCAGAAAGATTATATTGATGTGATGTTAATTTAGGAGTTGGGGTTTCTAATCCTTCACGGACTAAAATAAGACGATTTAAGCTATCATAAGACCAAGCAATTGTATATGTTCGTATAGGCTGTCCCTTTACTAAAACGATATTTTTTTCTTGTATCTGATTGCCATTACCATCATGTCTAAGATACTTTTCTGAAATTTTCAGACCAAATTGATCATAAATAGTAATGCTCTCTACACGTCCTAAGGCATCATAGAGAGTCAAATTGCGTTTGCCGTAACAATCAATAGTTTCATTCTGACGCACATACTGATTACGTTCATTTTTAGCTGATGAATCTTGTGAAAATACAGAATCGGTTTTTGAAACGTTTGTTTCAATCTTTTTCTGTACCGTTCCTGAGGAGTCTTCTATTCTGATTCCAACAGTTTGAAGCCAAATATCTTTTTCGTCTATTTTAGAAACATAATCTTTTTCCGATGTTCTGAACCATTCTTTTGTAACCGTTTTTTCTCCACAGGCATCATAGGACCATTCACGACGTTTGACGCCTTCTTTAGAAACTTGTCGGCTGCCGATCTGACGTCCGGCGCCGTCATAAGTAAAGTTTGTTGTAAAGGTTTTGTCATCTGTAATCCACATTAACAAGGAACCTTGATAATTGTATTCAAGATGACTTAATAGTATATCATTTGCCCATTCTTCCGAACGAGTGACGTGACCAAATGCATCTCTTTCAAAAATTGTTTTACGCCCCTCCTTAGAAATACTTTCTTTGAGATTTCCATCCAGAAAATATACAAATGTCTCTATCGATCCGTCGGAAAATGTGATTTTGGTGGGCTTGCCACGTACATTATATTCAGTTTGCATGACATTGCCATTTGCATCCTGAGATTCAATCACATTATTTCTGATATCATATTTTTGCGATGTTTCTAAATTTATGACATTATCATGACTATCAATAATCGCTGGGAGAATAGTTTTGGTTATGCGGCCAATGTCGTCGTAGATATATTGAGTTTCATTGCCATATTGATCGATCATGGCTTCATTTTGCTTGAATTCATTGAGACGGTATTTAGACTCTTGTTTAGGTGCTGTAACAACATCTCCACGGCTATCTACCGTAGAAATCAGCTCACCCTTTTTATCATAATTCATGTGGACGTAATAACGTAGTTGGTCATTAGAGTCGAAAAATCCTTTCTGAATGAGATTACCATTTTTAGAATAGGTGTGAATAACTTTTTCTATTAGTACTTCTTTTTGAGTTTTTAGATCTAGGTATTTATTTTCAACAACAAGCGGTTGTCCAGTTGCAAGGCCTTTCGGACAAATTTGCATCACAATCATTTGTCTTGTTGTCACACCTGTCAAATCATCAATACTATCACTCTTACCATCGTCTAGGATCGTTTTACTCAAAAATCCAAGATTGTCATACATATAAAAACAGCGGGAAACAACACTATTATTATCTCCCTTAAGCTTGCTAATACAATGTTTTGTTTCTGAATCATAGTTGTAAATAGTGAATGAACCATTATCTTCTGTATGACGGATTAATAAATCGGGATTTTTCAAATCGTATTTGTATTTGATCGAATATGTTTCACTTCCATTTTCTGGCAATCCATTGGAACGGATGATCAATGGAGTATCGCTAGAGCCTGATAGATTGCCAACTAATGTTTCTCTTACCAACTGCCATTGCTTATTATAATAAAAAAGGCAAGCCAGCTGAGCTTGCCCCTGAGCATCCTCTAGCACTCGACTAATAAGCTTAGGTCTTTCTGTAGACGAATCCCAAAATAGACGCTCTTTCCGATATAATTGATATGGTTCACTTGTTGAAGTGTAGTGTTCGACTGCCTCAACACAATTTTTCTTTGAATATCGATAAATACTTTTATGTTTGAGTGCATCGAGTACTTCTGTGTATCCTTGATTGTAAAAAAAACAGGCTAGAACTTGATTGCTTTGATCATGTTTCTTTTTCTGAAGTTTGATTTTTCCGATTCTTGAATCACCCTTCGGTATGTCAATAGTTCGTCCATCCACATCATTTCGCCCTGCCGTATAATATTCATAAGTATAGGTAGGATCGTCAGCTTTTCCGGTTACGACGTTTACTGAATTAACTAGGGGATTTGGTGTGTGATTTGTGGCATGTAAATTCGAGAAAATAAGATTCAATATAAGAATCAGAAAATATTTTATATTATTCATCATTTCCTTTAGGTTGTAATGTTATATCACCTTAAATATCAATCCCTAATTTAAATTATTGAATAATCAACTATAAACATATAAACATTGAAATGCAACTATTGAATATAGTAGTGTCCTATTTAAAATTTTAATTATTACCCAATCGACATAGACATTTTTTGAATGAAATAAGGAAAGTATGAACATTGTAATTATAGGCGCTGGCGATATCGGATTATTCACAGCCTCCGCGTTATCCAAACAAGGACACAACGTTGTACTAGTAGATAAAAACGGTCATCGTCTCAGTGAGATGGCTTGGCAAATGGATATTGCCGCAAAAAAAGGTTCGGGAACAGATTGGGTTCTATTAGACGAGCTACTTGAAATGAAACCTGACCTGTTTTTGGCTCTAACAAGTCAAGACGAAGTAAATTTAATGGCATGTACCTTGGCGAAGCATTTGGGTTATCCTCGCACGATTGCCAGAGTAAAAGACAGCCACTTATTAAATTGCTCTCGACTTGATTTTGCACGCCTTTTTAGTACGGATTATTTGATCAGCCCTGAATTACTTGTTGCTTATGATATTTTTAAATATCTGATAAGTCTGAATTCTATTGCATATGAAAGCTTGGCTCACGGAGCTGTTCAAATGAGGACTATACGAATTCCTCTGAGTTGGGGAAGGTATGATATTCCTTTAAAAGAACTAAAACTTCCAAAAGGTGTGATGGTTTCCCTCATTTACCGAAAAGGACATGATGGAAAGCCTACAATTATTTTTCCACATGGCGACGATTACATATTACCTGATGACGAAGTCACTTTTATGGGAGAACGGAATGCCATCATTAAGATACATCAATATTTTAATTTGAATACAAAACAGATAAACTCTGTTGTAATAGTGGGTGGGACCTTAATTGGAATAAATTTAGCTAAAATTTTACAAGATGACAATATAGAAGTTCATATTATTGATAAAAATGCTGAACATTGTGTTCTATTAGCAGAAGAGTTTCCCAAATGTCGGATTACGCATCAAGAAGCCATAGACACTGCTTTTTTACATACTGAAAGAATTGGACATGCCGATTTTTTTATCATGTGCACAAAACATGACGAAACTAATATAATGGGAGCACTTGTTGCAAAAGAAGCAGGTTGTGAACATGTTGCAATAGTACTAGAGAATGAACAATTTCGCCCTCTAGTGGATGAATTAGGCATCGCGCAAGTTGTATCACCAAAACATATCGCTGCCAAACAAATTCTATCTTTTGCAACCTCCAAAGCAGTTTCATCTCTTATACTATTATATAATGATGAAGTGGAAATAGTCGAAATTACAGTATCATTAAATTGTAAAATTATTGGGATTCCCCTTTCTGATCTCGGCCCACGCCTACCTAATGATTTCTTGATTGCCATGATACAAAATCGTGGTACAGTCATTATTCCAAAGGGTGATAGCGTTATTTGTCCAGGTGATGTCGTGATCGTTATTTGCAAACCTAAATATTTCAATGAATTAGAAAAGATATTTTAACTAAGAAACGGCAATTGGGGACGATAAATTGACACATCACATTATATTAAAAATTTTGGGTCCTTTTCTACTGTTGTATGCACTTGTATTAACAATCCCTATGATTCTTGCAGGATATTATCAATTTTTTGCAAATCCTGCTGATTATCCTCAACCACCTGCAACAGGCGCATTCGCTTTAACAATGCTCACCTGCATATGTTTGGCAATACCCTGTATTATTTTATCACGTAAAGATCGCTCCAATTTACATCGTCGCGATGCATTAATCATTTCGGTATTGATTTGGTTTTTAACACCCGCCATTGGCGCTCTCCCCTTTATCTTTAGTGGAACAGTGCAACGTTTTGATCAAGCTTATCTAGAATCAGTATCTGGATTTTCAACAACAGGTGTGAGTACTTTTGAGGCTAAACAATTTGACCCTCAAACAGGTGTTGAAATTCCAATAAAAAAAACAACTTACGGAATTCAAGAAAATTCATATGAATTTTATGGAAATATTAATCCAGTAACAAATTCACACACCGGTGAACTACTAATAGGTCTAGAGGCGGTTAATAGGGCGATATTGTTTTGGAGGAATTTCACTGAATGGCTTGGGGGCATTGGAATTATCGTATTATTTGTTGCTTTTCTCCCTGCCTTAGGTGTAGAAGGTAAATTTTTATTTCAAACGGAAATGCCAGGTCTCGAAAAAACAGGCTTTACTCCTCGAATAAAAGAAACAGCCTTACAATTATTGAAAATTTATGTCGGCTTAACATTCATCCAAACTGTTTTACTACTTCTCACAAATTCAAAAATGGGTTGGTTGGATGCCATTACAATTTCTTTTTCAACATTGTCCACTGGAGGGATGACCATTCATCCCAATAGTATTGCTTATTATAATAACATCCATACGGAATGGATCACTTTAGTTTTTATGATTCTAGCTGGTATTAATTTCACGCTCTATTACCATGTATTGAAAGGTAAAATTTTCCGATTATTCGATCAGGAATTTATTTTATATCTCGTTCTTCTGATAGTCTTTGGAGTATTTACTACATCCATTCTTGTCGGACAACCACAGATCAATTTGTTGAATGAAAATTTGGGAGTATATTCATTTTTTGGAGCCATTCGGCATGGCTTTTTTCAAATAGTATCTGCTCTGACATCTACAGGACTTTATACTACGAATTATGAAACGTGGCCCATGGTATTACAAGCTCTGATACTCATTGCAATGTTTTTAGGAGCCATGTCAGGTTCTACCTCAGGTGGTATCAAACTGATTCGTGTTTATATGTTATTCCAAATAACAAAATATAAAATTGAATCAATTTTCAGACCCAAAACCGTTAAAATACTTCGTATAGGCCAAAGAGAACTTGATTCAAACACAATTATGACGGTTCAATGCTTTCTTTTCTTAGTGTTGCTATTTTTTGTAATGGGAACTTTTGTCTTTATATTGGATAATATTGACTCTGAAACATCCTTAAGTCTTTCTGTCTCATTAGTAACAAATACTGGCTTTGGATTTGGCTTAAACGGACCGGCAGGCTCCCTTGCATTTTTATCACCCCTACCTTCATATTTTTCCTCATTTCTTATGATATTAGGACGATTAGAATATTTTGCCGTTTTAGCACTGTTCTTACCTGCATTTTGGAAGGAAAATACATGAAACAATTATATTCTTTCAAAATAAAAAAAGACGTTTCCATGGAAGATGCATGGGAAGAATTGGAAAATGCCAATATAGAACTTGCCTACGCGTCAGATGACGATGGTTTTGTTTTTATTTACGGCTATTTGGATTCTAAAACCCCAATACCTAAGCTAAGCAGTCTTGAGGAGGCATCGCCCTATGAATTACCAAAGATTGATTGGGAAGCACAATGGGCTGAACACGGTTTAGATTTTCATGATGGCTATGTCCATGTTGACTTAAGTTTATTCGGCTCCGTTCCTAAAATATTACGTTTAGAACCTGGACCTGGTTTTGGAGATCTTTCACATCCTACAACACGACTTGTTTTAAGATTGATGTCAAAATATGTTCAGTTCAATAGCCTAGTTGATATCGGTTGTGGAAGTGGCATATTAACGTTGGCGGCTGTTGCTATAGGCTGTCCTGATCCATATGGAATAGATATCGATCCTGAAGCATTAATACATGCTTTCAATAACGCAAAAATTAATCAAATGGAAGATCTTTGCCATTTTTGTTTACCAACTGATTTTATTATGCCACCCTCACGACCTATTGTGATTGTCATGAATATGATTATGTCTGAACAAAAGGAGGCATTAAAAATGCTTCAGAATATAAACGACTCGAAAGGAATATGTTTAACGTCAGGTGTGAGAAATGAAGAAACCGAAGAGTATTTGGCATTAACACGAGAATGGAAATGGGAACTGATAGAACAAATAGAAGAAGGCGATTGGAAGGGATTTACTTTCAAAAGATAATTTTTGATTTTTTTCCTAAAAACCCAAGTTAAAAGATTGAGCAAAAAATATCTACCTTGCTATATACACACTAAAAAACAGACGTTAAATCAAATTAAAGTTTAAAATTTATGTTGATAAATACATTTTCAAGGTCAATATACAGCACACCATCTAATACCACACAACCTACAGCAACAGTCCATTCCCTAAAGGAGACAGACTTATTTTCTAGAATCAAGAATATTATTTACGAATCTTTTTCAAAAATTAAAGCTTCATTAAATCACACAGAAAGCCCCACTCCTCAGCCAGATCTTAAAATGATTGCAGCTGTTTGTTGTGTTTGCTTGTTTGCATTAATTATTATATCAACCTTGGGATCAAAAATTCGAAGGCACTCTGTGCAAAGAAATGATGATCCTCATGACGCAACACCAATCGCATTACCCTTAAGTAGTAACATGTAAAAAATTAGGGCTTTAAATACACGTAGTCTATTCTTTAAATGAATTCAACGCAGAGACGTGGAGACAGGGAGACGTGGATGTATACCACACTGAGGTAGGATTGATGAGTTAAAGTAGGTTAAAAGCCTAGCTACTCTTCGTTAGCTCGGAGAGCGTCTGTTCAAAGCCCGGTGTGACGGAAGGAACTCCGGGAAAAATAGAAAAAGAATAGAGCTCGTAGAGCGACTCAAATATGAGATTAATTTTCAAAGTAGTATTTCAAGATAGATATTTAGGTGTCTTATGAGAACAAGTACATCGTCGCATATTTGAGTCGCTCTACGAGCTCTTTTTTTTTTTATTTACCCGGAGTTCCTTACGTCACTCCGGGCTTTGAGCCAATGCTGTCAAAATAAGAAATAAAGTGAGAATCGCCTTGTTTTTATTACAGATCTTTATCCTCAATTTTTTCTAAAGAAAGCACTCTTTGTTAGGCCTGAAGGGCCGGCATGAA
>JACDES010000119.1 GCA_013816265.1 Parachlamydiaceae bacterium
AGGAAATATAGATCAAAACAAAGAATTTAAAACACCACAGGGTCATAAAAGAACAAAGCTTTGCAGGTAATACAAGAAAAATGCTATATTATAAAAGCCGAAATAAAGTAGCCGTGACTCTTCTCTCTCAAAACCCGTAGAAATTAGATTATAAAGGTGCTTATTGCTTATTTTAAATAATCTGTTAGAGTTTCTCGGATTTTGAATGATAAATTAATGTGTTTTGAAAAGAACAGATTACAGTTTTAAAAGAAATACTATGCGTTTTTTAAAATTTAAATATATATAAACAATGTGTAACCTATGTGGTTGTGTTAAAGTGTAACCTATGTGAGTTTCGGCCCCCCCTGGATAGCATAACAATAATATTGAACTGCATCCGCAGTTCGATTTTTCTATATAATAACCAGGGGTTGCTTTGCCCTTTTAGGGCTGCATTACCCCTGGCTACCTAAATTAAACTGCATCCGCAGTTATTAAAACCTTCGTCACTAAGATTTATCTTACCCAACTGCTTTTTCTCTAAAGCTAATCCTACACTTGTCAATATTTCTAGATTTGATGCTTACTTACATTATGCATCAAAAAGAGAAAAGGCTTGAAGAATAGAAAGTCTGAAAGTATTAACTAAAATTGAAACGTATTTTAGAGGAAAATAGAGCTGTTGTTTAGGCTAAATGTAACACCCCAACCCTGGGCTATCATGCTCCGGGGGCAAACAAGAGCAAAGTAATAAACAAGGCCAGTTTCAAGCCGATTCAATCATTTGTGCCATGATTCCTATTTGATTAGATTAATCTAATCTGTATAATATTTTGATATATAAAAAAATACAGGTCTATAGTTTAATCCATTAATATCAAAATAACGAAAAAAAACATTTAAAAAACAGGGTTTTTATGCAAAGTTACGCTTTTGATAATATGTCTTCACCGTTATCTAGTTCACCAGTTTGGTTTCAGCAGTATCCTGAAGAATCAACTTCCAGCATGTATTTAGATCTACCTTTTCAAGGAGGGGCTGTTGGGTCTCCCGCAGCATCTGTATTTTCTGAAGATAGCTCGTCAAGTGCGGAATCTTTAGGATCGGCTACTCCTGCATATCGCTACCAGGAACGGGAGTTAAATAATCTGGAAAATTCTTTTACCCCTATTGTCCCTTTTTCTCTTGATTCAATAGATAATAGTTTATATGGTCCAGGAGCTGGCGCTGCTTCTGGAGCTGGTCCAGGAGCTAGTTTATCATCAGTAACAGATACTTCTGATAAAATATCTAGTTTAACTAATGGTAAGATCACAGCAGGACAAAAGAGAGACTCAGTAACAGCAAGACTGATTGAATTACTTCCAAGGAAAGAAAATATTACTGATAAGGATCTTTTAAATGTTTTAAATGAGCTTAAAAAAAAGTATCCTAAGATGACTTTTAAAAATTGTCGTTTGAAATACGAAAAATTGATAAATACTGGATATATTGTATTCGATAAGAATAACAATATTTTTAAGACTATTATTAGAGCGAAATGGACTCCACAAGAAGAGTCTATATTAAAAAAATTTATCCATTTAACTCCATCGCAATTGGTAAAAAAATTTCCAGGAAGAACTCTAAATAGTATCGAAATCAAGAGAAGAACTCTAAAGAAAATGAACAAATTGCATCCCGTATCAACAACTGATACTTCTGATAAAATATCAAATTTAACTAATGGTAAGGTCACAGAAACAAGAAAGAAAAATAAACTTACAGCAAGATTTATAGAGTTACTTCCAAAGAAAGAAGACATTAGTGATGAGGATCTTCTAATTATTTTAAAAGAGCTTAATGTAAAGTATCCTAGCATGACTCTTAAGACTTGCCGTTTGAAATTCGAGAATTTGAAAAAAACTGGAAATATTGAATTTGATAAGGATAATAAAAAATTTAAAACTATTATTAAATCTAAATGGACTCCAGAAGAAGAGTCCAAATTAAAACAATTGATGCATTTAGCTATATCGGAATTGGAAAAAGAATTCCCGGAAAGAACTAAAAATAGTATTCAACTCAAAAGAGGAAAATTAAAGAAAATGAGTAATTTGGATTCCGTTAGTTTAGCTTCAAGGCCTGTTGTGGCTGTTGCTTCACAAATTCAATCTCTTGCAAGTATTCCTCAGGACTTTTCTGCTGCCTCCACCTATTCTTTTGTTCCAAGTATTTTTGATCATCCTTTTAATGGTTTGGGTGATGGGTCTGCTGATCCAACTTCATTTTCTGGAGGAGGCGCCCCAAGTGCGGATGCTTTACAGTTTGCTAGTTCATCGTTTGCATACCAGCAATCAGCGTTAAATAATCAGCAAAATTTTGTATTTCATACAATAGACAATAGAGTTTATAGTCCAGGAGTTGGGACTTGTGCTGGAGCAGGATCAGGAGTTGGTGCTATGGTTGGAGCCGGATCAGGTGCCGGATCAGGTTCATCATCAGTAACTGATACTTCTAAAAAAATATCCAGTCTGGCTAAAGCTTCTATAAAAGCAGCAACAAAGAAAGATTCTTTATCAAAACGTATAGTTGAGTTACTTCCGCAGAAAGAAAATATTAGTGATGAAGATCTTCTAATTGTTTTAAAAGAGCTTAATCAAGTGCATCCTGAGATGAATCTTGAGAGTTGCCGTTTAAAATTTAATAATATGAAGAGGAATGGGGTTATTGTATTTGATAAAAATAAATATATTTTTCAGGTTATTAATAAAAAGGAGTGGACTAATCAAGAATTGTCTACATTAAAACAATTTATCAATTTAAACCCATCGCAATTAGCAGAAAAATTTCCAGAAAGGAATTTAAATAGCATTCACATGAAACAACGAAAACTAAAGAAAATTATCAACCAGAAAAGAAAGGCAGTGGCATTAGAGAGCTCAGTTTCAGATTCAGAAAAAGAAAGTTCAGTACCAATGAAGAAAAAGCAAAAACTGCATCATACAACCCCAAGTGGAGCTCAAGTACCGCCATCGATAGATTATGGGTTGAAGTCAATGGATGAAAATGAAGACTAAAACCAAGAGCAATTTTACACCTAACATATAAAAATAATAATATTAAAAAGGAAATTATGGATTCCACACAATCAATGTTTACACCATATAACATGAAAGTTCGCACAATCAAAGTTGAATGGACAGAGGAAGAATTGGTTAAATTAGTAAATCTTTACCTTATCAAAAAGAATTTAAACCAGTTCAAGTTTTCAATGGTACTAATTATCAGAAGGAATTAAGTCATCGAAATTTCGGTTCCTTGAAGGAAAAGTTCCTTTGGCTAAAAAGAAAAAATATGGTTTCATTTGAGAGTGGAAAATGGGTTTTACATTTAGCAAAAAGAAAATCTCCAGCTAGCGCATCTAACGATGAGGGACCAGCCTTAAAAAAGGCTAAGAAAACACATAATCATGAGGTTACTGTGGGAAGTTCGTTAGCTTCCTCCATGAATATTATTAATTCAACCGAAGAGGTTTTATCAGGAACATCCTATCCCGATTGGTCTACCAGTGCACCGTTATTAGGACTTCCTTTTCCTGGATACCCTACTTTTTCTTAATGTTTTAATGAATAGAATCTATATGTGAATTTATGATCTTGAATAAGCCTGAAGGACAGAACTGAGAAAGCCAGTTCGCTGTAAAGGCATTCTCTTAACCATACGCGGCTAAAATACAAAAAATAATGAATCGAGAAGCGTTGGAGTGCGAAAGCCCTCTTTCGCTTTCATTTTTACTACAATCTATACAAGCCACAAAAGCGATTTTATTTTTTTCTATTTTGACAGTATTGGGCTCTGAACAGATAATCTCCGAGCTAATGAAGAATCTTTAGGCTTTTATGTCCCTTAGCTCCTTTTCCTCACTCTTTAATTGCTTAAGTAGATTTACCATTTCAATAGCACTTTGGACTGCATCATAACCCTTATTTCCAGCTTTCGTTCCCGCTCGTTCCAATGCTTGTTCAATAGTGTCTGTTGTTAGTACGCCAAAAATAACTGGAATATTTGTTTCAAGAGATACTTGTGCGATTCCAGCAGCCGTTTGACCAGCAACAAAATCGAAATGGGGGGTTGCCCCTCTTATAATAGCTCCTAAGCAAATTACAGAATCATAATTTCCAGTTAAAGCCATTTGTTTTGCCACAAGAGGGATTTCAAATGCTCCTGGAACCCATGCAACAGTAATATTTTCATCTGAGATTCCAAATCGATACAGACCTTCTAAAGCGCCTTGGAGAAGACTATTTGTTATTAATTCGTTAAAACGACTAATGACAATTCCAACTTTAATCTGATTTCCAACAAGTCGTCCTTTATATTCCAACATAGAATTCACTCCTAAAATGTTCTGTCAAAAATTCAGTTTAATAAATGACCAAGTTTATTTTTTTTTGTTTGTAAATATTGGCTATTATCCTTAGTGGTATCGGATAATAAGGGGACACGCTCAGCAATAGTTAAATTGTATCCTGAAAGACCACCATATTTTGCCGGGTTGTTAGTCATCAATCTAATTGTTGTGAGACCAAGATCGGTTAATATCTGAGCACCAATTCCATATTCGCGTGAATCGATTGGCAATCCCAATTCGACATTCGCTTCCACAGTATCCATCCCTTCGTCTTGTAGCTGGTAGGCTCGTAATTTATGAGCTATACCTATTCCACGCCCCTCATGTCCTCGTAGATATAATATCACTCCAGATCCCTCGGATGCAATTTTTTGCATTGCAAGATCGAGCTGTGAGCCACAATCACAGCGGGCAGAGCCAAAAACATCGCCTGTTAAGCACTCCGAGTGAACCCTTACTAAAACATTTGTTTTGTTTGCAACATCACCTTTAATAAGGGCCATATGTTGGATACCGTCCAATTTGGATTCATAAACAAATGCAGTGAACTCTCCATGCGCTGTCGGTAATCTGGCTTTAGAGATGCATTCGACCAACTTCTCTTGGCGATGTCGATAACGTACAATATCTGCAACTGTAATTAGAGGAATATCATGAATTTCTGCAAATTTTTCCAAATCCGGTAATCGCATCATGGAACCATCATCATTGACAAGTTCCGCGATAATGCCTGCAGGATATAATTTTGCAATTTCCATCAGGTCTACAGCCGCTTCTGTGTGACCAGCACGTTTTAAAACACCACCTTCCTTATATCTTAAAGGAAAAATATGACCCGGACGTGCTAAATCTTCGGGTTTGGTCGAAGGGTCGATCAATGCTTGAATGGTTTTGGTGCGATCAGATGCCGATACACCTGTAGTGATATCGTAGAGACTGTCTACGGAAACTGTGAAGGCCGTTTTTTTTCGATCAGTATTTTGATCGACCATTTGCGGAAGTTTAAGGGCATCGAGTCGTTCTCCTTTCATCGGGAGACAGACAATACCTGTTGAATAACGAATCATAAAAGCTAATGCTTGAGGAGTTGCCATCTCGGCAGCAAGGATTAAATCGCCTTCATTCTCACGGTTATGGTCGTCTGCTACGATGACAAATTTACCCTGTTTTAAAGCCTCTATAGATTTATTTATTGTATCACTCATATTTACCTTAAAAATGTCGATTTAGTGTGTGGAATCAGCAAATGTTCAACATATTTAGCAATCATATCACATTCTAAATTTACGAGATCCCCAACATTCTTGAGACCTAAATTGGTAACTTGTGCGGTGTGAGGGATCATCGCAAATGAGAAAAAAGTGTCTGAACGTTCTGTAATGGTCAAACTGACACCATCGACAGTAATGGATCCCTTGAGGATGACATAACGTAGGATTGAAGAGGGAGCGGAGATTGTGACCCACCAAGAACCATCCTTCAATGCTTTCTTTTCTATTATTTGACCAACGTTATCGACATGACCTTGAACAAGGTGCCCGCCCAAGCGATCTTGAAGCTTGACAGAGCGTTCTAAATTGACTTTATCACCAATTTGCAGTTTGCTAAAATTTGTTTTCTCGATAGTTTCAGGAACGGCATCACAATAGAATTTTTTTTCTTTCAGGTCAGTAATTGTAAGGCAGCAACCATTTACAGATATAGAGTCTCCAATTTTTGCATCTTCGAGAATTAGAGCAGCACCAATTTGAAAACGGATACCTTGATTATTTTTTTGAATCGATTGAATCTGACCCAATTCTTCTATCAAACCTGTAAACATTAAGATCTTTAGTTTTTGATTATTAATCTGTTTTTTATTTAATGATATATTAATATTTCATGAGTTTAATAAAAACAGAAATTAATTTTCTGTTTATATTTTTTGGCAATTTCTACAAATATGCGTGCTTCGTTGGGCAACTTTAATACGTTCAATGATATGGTTGCAACGTGGGCACTCTTTTCCTGTTTGTCTAAAAACCTTTAATAAAGATTGATGGTTGCCCTTCTCTCCACTTAACCGGTAAAAATTTGACCTACCAGTTCCTAATGTCGTTCCTCCGCTTTGAAGACCACGGTTTAGAACGTGTTGAATTGAAGTATGTAGTTGTGTGACTTCATTTTTTGAAAGAGTATTTGATTTGCGAAGAGGGTGTAATTTTGCATCCCATAAAGCTTCATCGACATAAATATTTCCTAAACCTGCAATAAATGATTGATCTAGTAATAGGGGTTTAAGGCCTCTGGACTTTTTTTGAAGCATCTTTTGCAATAGGGAAGGGGTAAAAGTTGAATCGAGGGGTTCCGGTCCTAGTTTTTCAAAGAAGTTTGAATTGGATTTGACTAGATAGCAGCGGCCAAATTTTCTAGTGTCGTGGAAATTAAGTTGTCTTGAATCATTCAAAATTAATGAAAGACGTATATATGTTAATTCCTCAGGTTCATTGGTACTAAGTATAAGCCTTCCAGACATTCTTAAGTGGATCATAAGATCATAATTATCATTTAAATTGATAATCAAATATTTACCTCTGCGGCTAAGTCCTAAAATTTTTTTATTAAGAATTATTTTTGAAAATTCTTCGACTGTGGGGATGGCAATTGAGCGTGGCCAATAGACATTGGCTTTTATTATGCTTTGTCCAATAATTTTTTCATTCTTTAATTCCTCTAGGAGAGTATGGACTTCAGGTAATTCAGGCATGTTTGAGCACCTTATTTTGAGAATGAAAAATTGTATATCACAAACTAATAAACGATTCCTACCGATCCTTTTTTACGAAAAATGAAATTAAAATCAACATTTCTTATAATACTCTGGACTAAAAAGAATATTTAATACAAAATAGAGTAAAGAACACAAATTGAGATAAACGTATATTAGAAGAGAAAAAAAATAAGCATACCTTGGCGCATACATAAAGGTGTATAGCGATGAGGGTCATGCGTATGTATTTTGAGTCTTAGTCCTGGATTAAGTTAGCGAATTATTGACCATTTCTGCAATGTGTATTATTTGTCGAAGTCGCCCTAGTCGAACTCAAAGTTATTACCTTGTTTCCCCACCAGCTATTCCTCATGAGTCAATTATCCAATTCGTATGAAAAAACTATTCTCCTATTACAGTGTCAAAAGGGGCGCTGAGTAGGGGAGGATAAACTTTTTTAGCCCCTGTTAACTTAATCCAATTATGGAGAAAATATGAGTAAATTATTCGTTGGTAACTTATCTTGGAATACATCTGAAGATGACTTACAAGAGCATTTCGGTGCTTGTGGTAAAGTAAAAAGCGTCAAGATTATTACTGACAAGAATACTGGTAAATCTAAAGGTTTTGGATTTGTCGAAATGGAAACAATGGACGAAGCTAATGCAGCTATACAAAAGCTACATGATAAGTCATTACACGATCGCAGCCTACGCGTTAGCTTAGCTCAAGAACGTCAAGATCGCCCAGCTGGTGGTGGTTTTGGTGGTGGACGTCCAGAACGTTCTGGTGGTGGAGAAAGAAGAGAATATCGTTCTTCTTCTTCTGAATACGGAAACGGCGGCGGAAGATCTTCTTACCAAGGTGGCGGAAGAAGCCGTTAATTTTTCGTCCCATTAGAGCTTTCAGCCCTATTAGAACGCCTATTAATCTTTATAGATTAATAGGCGTTTTTTTTTGCCAATGTCTGGGTCAATTCCTCCTAAGTGAATATAATGGAGAAATTGGCCGTTTCAAACAAAGCGAAAGAGGGCTTTGGCACTCTAAGCCCTTCACGTAGCTATAAGGATGAGAATTTTCTAATGATACGCGAAGCGTTTGGAGTGCGAAAGTCCTCTTTCGCTTTATTTGATAGTGCCAATTTCTTTGGTTTATATGTACTATCAGAATTACGGTAATAATCAACGCCAAAGAAAGATACCAAAATTAATGCTTGATTAAAAATTAAATTTGATAAAATATGACAGATAATTAAAAAATGCAAAACGAATAAAGAAATCAAATTTTAAATAAACAAACAAATCAAATTTTTATTGTATTGTTATTAGGTAAAATGATACAATTCATTTTTATTATTAATATATTACAATAAAACAGGAGTCAAAATGAATTTAAATCTTTCTACAACAACACCGGAATTTTCTCCATTGGAGAAACAATTTTTTGCTTATGCCGAAAAAAGAGAAATAGAAAATGAAGCGTCTTCTTTAAAAAGAGAATGGGAAAGCCACGTTTATACATCAAATCGAAAATCAAACAAAGTGCACGAAGAACAAAGAGCGACTTGGAAAGGTGTATTCGTCAATGCAATCAACTCTACAAGCGGTATCATTGGATTAATCTGCAAAATTTTTAGCAATTTTAAATGGTTTAAAGAAGAACTAGATAAGCAAAGAGCATCGAATAATGAGCTAAATGTTTTGATTAATGCGACAAGCGAATCAAAACATAAATATGAAGTTAAAAAAGCTGAATCCAATAAGTATAAAAATGACAATGCTGAACTTTTAACCACATTTGATGAATCTAAAGCAAATGAACTTATGTTCGGGCTTTTCGGTGGAAAAGAGAAGTTTGATGCTCTTAAAGAAGTTAATGTAAGGCCAGATGGCGATTATTTTAAATGGGTTAAACCTGAAGAAATGTCTGACTCTGTTATGAGAATTAAACATGTGGACCAAGATGGAAAAGATCGTAATGATACAAGAATCGGTTTTGCCGTGAAAGCGATCTTCGGAAAATCTGAGCCTATTACTAAAGTTCAGATATTCTTTCAACGCTATACTGGAGTGAATTCGACGTGGTCTGATTGTACTCAGGGTGGTACAATTATTGATATTGGTGGTGGATTAGTAGATTCTGGTGTTGTTCAGAAGCGTCCCTATCTTGAACTTAAGACATTACTTTCAATAAAATTGATCCTGGGCTTTTACAGTTCTAATATAAACTCTTGACTGACTGCAACAGATTAAACACAAAGACACGAAGGCACGAAGAAGCTAAGAGAATGTGCCTCACTTTGTTTGTTGGCGTTTATTGTAGACATGTTGACAAATATGGCGCTTCATAACAAAGCGAAAGAGGACTTTCGCACTCCAAACGCTTTGCGTAGCTTTGGAAATCTGTAGCATAAATATTTCTTAAAGCTACGCAAAGCGTTTGGAGTGCGA
>JACDES010000017.1 GCA_013816265.1 Parachlamydiaceae bacterium
GAAATAGCCCAGGCCTCCGCTTCGCTGCGACCTGGGCTATTTCATGCCGGCCCTTCAGGCCTAACGCAAGGAACTTTTCTTAAGTGAGTGTGGGTAGAAGAGTGGGAAAGGAAAAAGGCTATTCGCCAATTTTTTTCTCTTATTTTGACAGCAATGGGCTTTGAACAGACGCTCTATCGAGCTAAAAAAGTGAATTCTAGATTTAAATCAATTTTTTCTTAGCCTCAAGCGACACACACTCCAAAAAGGTTCGCCTTAATTTATTGAAGCTAAATAGCTACTTTCGACATTAACTATTTCATTTTTTTTATCAAATTCTCCTGATTTTAAGTTGTAATTATATAATAATCATTATTTTAATCAACAAGCGATTGTTTAAATATTGATAATAAACAAAGTCGTTGAAAATTATTCTACTATCAACTAAACTCGAATAAAGTATTAATTGAAGGAAATTATGAATATAATTGACAGAAATGAAGTTCTAAAACTTTTAGATAATGTGGTTAGCTTGACATTTCTAATTAATTCGGATCGAATAAAAGAAGCGACATATGTTTTTAAATCGTTAGAAAATGGATTACCAGAGTCATTAACGGAAAAAATCTATGTTATCCTTCAATTATTAGGTCAAAGAAAAAACACAGTCATTAAATCAAGGACTCTGACAGTTCTCGCTGCAAATGTTGTAAGAGAAATGATTGATGATCATTTTATTAAAATACTTGGAGGTAATTGTTCAACTTTACCTAGGCCTTCAGAAAAAAATACTATCTTAAAGATGCTGAATGTGCAACCGATTAATATTGGAAGCGCCCTTGCATTAGAATCGCAAGTAGAGAATTTCAAGAATTTTATTGAAAGTTCTCCGATCTTTTCCAACTGTCATTTATTTCAATCCATAATAAGCCAAGTTTGGTTTGAAGCAAAAATTATTCTAAACTCAGTAGACTTTAAAAATTTTGAAAGGAATTTTTTCAGAGGACTATTAATCTTTTATACGACTGACTTCAATACTAAAGCATTAGAAGAATCGATCAACACCCATCTGTTAACGGAACTAAATGTCTCCCAATTATCAGCCGCGCAGAAAAAAGTCTACACTAATTCACGGATATCATTCCCGCTTGTTTTACAATTATTAAAAATGAAAAATAAAGTTTTACTTTTCTCTCCTCCTGTGATAGGAGTAATTGATAAATCATCTTCTAAAGGCAAAGCATTTCAATCTGTTGGCTATTTAAAATATATCTTCGCAGCATATTGTAAAGACTTCATGTCTGATAATAAAAATAATATTAACAGTTTAATACTTTTCCTTGAGGATACTCCTCTAAATGGTATAAGTAATAATGAAAATTGGGCCTTTCTCAATAAAGTCGATATTGCTGCAAAATTCCGTTTTTTTATTAGAAGAGCACCCACATCATTTGTAAAAGAGTTATTTGAAGATATATTCGAATTCCTAGGTAAAATTCAACAAACACTAAGGGCAAACTCCATATTTCCTTCCCATATTCCAATTTTTAAAAATATACTTACTAAAAATATCGAAGAAGAACATTTACCTCTATTCGAACCGCATTTGGAAGAAATCAACGATTATCCACTTAGGGTATTAGATTTGCAAAATTGGATAAGAAATCAAACAAATGATTTCAAAGAAAGACTGCACCTACTAAAAGATTTTCTTCTTTTTATTCATATTACAGATTTAAAAGATCTCGAAAAAGAATTTGGAAAAGTTTCTCCCTCAAAATTTATTAAGCATTCTCAATCAATTACAGGGAAATCTTTTAGTAATTTAATGAAAACGGATAAGGATCTTTTTAAAAAAATAAGAACAATATTGGATAAAGACCCGAGCTTAAAAAATATTATTGATACAATCAATTTATGGTGTCAGCAATTCGATTACATACATTCATCCACTTATCAAATCGAACCCCAACTTCGTGAATGTTTAGAATTAGCTCCCTATCGAGTAACGATAGAGTCTGCTGCTTCAGATACTCCACAAGCAAAATATTTTACTCATTTTATGGATGCAATTCGTGAGGAAGATAATGCCCTTCAAACTTTTGGCAGCACGCAAAGAGCCCCTAAACTTGAGTCTAAAGAGGATATAAAAGAATGTAAAGAAAGTAAGGAAGCATTTAAGGCCATGTCTCTTGAATATGTAGAAGAGGATACTGAAAGTACACAAACAACATCCAAGCCATCTTCCGGAACCGAAGAAAATTCTTTTGAACAAAATGTGTTGGAATTGCATGAAACTTTATTTGGTGTTCTTAAACAGGCTAAATCCAAAAGCAGTAACGTTGGTTTTGGAACCGGTGAAGCCTTTTCTAATACAGCTCAGCATTTAGAAAATTTATTCTTCTTGATAGGAGAATTGCAAGCTTTTGATGTTAAAGATAACAAAGAAAATTTCTATGCCACTGTTGTAGATTGTGTTTCAGAGGGTAGTTTAGTATTAGAACAACTTCTTTTGGGGATTGATCTATTCAAAAATCCTCTTCAAAATAAAGAATTGCTACCTTCAAGATATTCTCACGATTTACAGGAATTAACTAATAGATCTCAGGGAAAATTATTGCTCAATGCGAATGATTTAAAAATTATTTTGAATACAAACAAAGGTGAAATTGAATCTAGGAGAGTTCCTTATTATTCAAACAAAGATCAACATCTCAAATTATTAACTGAAGCACAATTAGTATT
The DNA here is from genome assembly GCA_013816265.1 of Parachlamydiaceae bacterium. Classification (GTDB taxonomy): domain Bacteria; phylum Chlamydiota; class Chlamydiia; order Chlamydiales; family Parachlamydiaceae; genus JACDES01. Next base: position 2,725 of record JACDES010000017.1, read on the forward strand.
ACATCATGCTTATCAATGGCTCCAGAATAAGGATAGCAAGAATTCTGACAAGATTTTAGATAATACCTTTAAGTACTGCAGAAATATTTTATACCTTTCTTACAAGCTCTGTTTGATTGTCAATCAAACGAATTCGAAAAGACACGTGGATGATTTTCAAAACAAATTAGTGACTTTGAATAAACAAATAATGATACAGAAAAAAACAAAAATTGTTACTGCAAAACCTCTTATGACGATGATAGGTGAAAACTGTAAAAAGGAAATGGAAGTCATCAAGAAGCTTCTTTCAAGTCTCTCAACAGAAGAAAATGTAATTCTATATGATGTTGAAATTGACAATTTACTTCGCAACAATTTTATCATTTTGCAGAATTCAGTTGATTCAATCCACAGTTGGCATTCCAACCCGTCAGGGATAAATCTCCACGTTGCAACCATTTTGCGAAAAAATCATTTTATCGCAAAGAGTGTTCTAAATCTGATTTTATCTTTCAAAGAAATAGATCAAGATGTTGAGAAAATGGGGAATAATCTCTCTCTAATATACGTAAAAGCCGGATTCAATTTAGATCATCTTGATAAGAATACTCGAGAATTTTTAGAAGCTTCTTATGGTACAATGAATTTCACACGGTATCAGTCGAATTATTCTCCCTCAGATTCAAAAGAAGGGCATGTTGTTAAAGCAATGAAAACAGCAACTCAACTACAGAATAAAAAAGAAATAATATTGCCTGGCATGGAAGATGGCTTTGAAATGGTCATTTCTTCTGATGGTGAATCCCTAGAATATCTTCAAAAATTGATATCTGATGATTTGACAAGTTTAAGAACTCTACTAGAACATATTCTTAAGCATTGATAGAGTATTTGATCCAATTCATATAATTTAATAATTTCAGGAAAATAGATGAATACATATTCAATAACAGAATTAGGTAAAATATCTTTATTAATTAATTCAGACCATATTGAGGAGGCTACGAATTTATTAAATCGTTATGAGAGTATTCTATCTCCTTCTTTAGCTCAAAATATTTTTATTATACTCGATGAATTAACAAAAAGAAATAAGTCACCTTTTAAATCCCGTGTTTTAACAGTTATAGCGGCAAATACAATAAGCGAAATGTTGCAAGATTATTTCGTTCCTATCCTTCAACAAAAATTTAAAAATACCCATGGAGATAATTCAGGGCTGCCTAAACCAACAGAAAAATATATCGTTAGAAAAATGATGAGTATGAAAGATCCATTTCATATTGTGAATGCCTTATCAAATGAGGAGTTAGGTTTAGGGGATAATTTTTATATTTATATTAAAGATGTAGCAGGTTATTTTGGAGAAACTCATTTATTTGAGTCACTCATAAGTCGTGTCTGGATTGAGACAAGGTTAGCACTTAACCCTGTTGATTATAAAAATTTCGAAAAAGACTTTGCCAGAGGCCTTTCATCATTTTATAATAATAATTTTAACACAAATGTGTTAGTAGGGGCTATTCAAACACACTTAATAGACACTCAACCAGATTTATCCCATTTAGATGAGACTAAAATCGCTAAATACAAAGAATTTGAGAGAAAAATTAAAAGTATTTTGATGTTACTAAAGGTGAAGAATAAAACTATATTTTTTATTCATCCTTGCGCTATTTATGAAGATAAAACTTTAGCTTTATCAAACTCTTTCCATTCAGTAAAATTTTTGAAAAATTTATTTAGTTTTTTCAGTGTAAATTTTTTAGTGCAAAATGAGGATATCAATTACTCAAACATTTTTATGAAAAGACTCAAAAATTTTCCTAAATCATTTACGTTTGGAAAAATTGGAGATTTTCTCAATAACGATACTATTTCAAAAAAATTTGCAATTTCATTAAGAAAAGCCTCTTCCATGCATATTGCAAATTTAATAATGGATTTTGGAAAATTTATTATTAATCTAGAGGAGGTTCTGAAATCAACAGCTCGTTATAATTTACCTTTAGATATATTTCAAAACTACTTTAGCATGAAAATCATGGGTAAACACTTAGAAGGATTTAAACCTCATTTAGATGAAATTAATGATTATCCAATGAGAGTAAATATGATTCTTATGTGGATGAGAAACCAAATTGATGATTTCAAAGAAAGATTTTCGTTGTTCAAAGATTTCCTTCTCTTTATTCGTGTAACAGATTTAAAAAATCTTGAAACCACGTTTGGGAAAATTCCGCCCTCACAATTCATCAGATACTCTCAAACAATAACAGGAAAATCACTAATAAATTTATATAAAAGCGATAAAGAATTCGTCAGCAAGATGAAAAGCACATTGACGACTGATCCCGATTTCAATGAAATCATCGAGACATTCAAATTGTGGGTGCAACAACTCGACTTTATACGTGATCTCACTTATCAGCTTGAACCTCATGTAAATGAATGCTTAGATTTAGCACCGTTAAGAACACTATCTTTCATTGATAGTGTTTCGAAAGGTAATTCAAAAGAGTTTTTGGATCAATTTTTTAAAGCCCTCTCAGTTGATAAATCCATGCAAGATGAATGGACTCAAGTAGCTCCAATTGAAACTAGTGAGGAATTTAAAGAAACGAAGGAAACTAAAGGAGACTTTAAGAGCATGTCTCTTGGTACGGTTGGTGAGGATTCAAGACCTCCTAAATTGATTCAAAAATCACTTGTAGGTGAACAAGTTTTTAATTTAGATACATTCGAATTGGGTTTACCTTTGGTGCATGGAATCGTATTAGAAGCTATGAAACTTGTAAAATCAAAATGTAGTAAAACGGGCGTTGGAACGCTACAAGCTTTTACACAGTCAGTACAACATGCTGAAAATTTATTTTCTTCAATGACTCAATTGCATAAATGTGAAGAAGATAATAAAGAAAAGATGTATTCGATAGTTCTGAACTGTATAAGCGAAGGAAATTTGATTTTAGAGCAGCTTCTTTTAGGAATCGATCTTTTCTATCAACCAACCACCAAAGCAAAATTGCCTTCACGTTACTCTCATAATCTGATCAAGTTATCAAATCGTTCTCTAGATAAATTGAAATTAAATTCATACGATCTTGGTGTAATTATTAATGTAAACAAAGGGGAAATCGATTGTAGAAGAGTTGCACATATTGCCAAGAAAGACCCACAGTCAAAAACATTTACAGAAGCCCAACGGATATTACATCAAGCTTATCATTGGTTACACGATAAGAATAGCAAGCAATTCAGTAATTTGAAGGAAAGAGCATTTAAATTGTGTACGAATATCTTAAGTCTTTCCTATAAATTAGCATTATTGATGAATCGTACATATTCTAAAGAAAATTTAGAAAACTTAAAATCATCTTTGGATGTGTTGAACAAACAGATAATTGTTCCGAAACAATCTAAACCTGAAAGTATAAAACCTAAAACGACAGATTTTAGTGAAAACTGTAAAAAAGAAATTGAAGTTAACCATAAAATATTGTCGATACTTATGACTGAAGAAAATATGGAATTTTATGAAACTGATATTGACAATTTACTTCGAAATCAATTTATTGTTCTAAAGAGTTCTGTTGAATCAATGCCCTATTGGCATGTAGATCCATCTTCGATTAATTTGAGCTGTGCAACAATTTTACGGCAAAATCATTTTATAGCACAAGGTGTCTTAGGATTAATTTTGTCTTTAAAAGGATTAGATGAAAATATTGAAGAAATGGGACATAACTTAGCCAAGATGTTTGTTAAAGCAGGCTTCAATTTAGAGGATTTAGACAAGAATGTCGTAGACTTTTTGGAAGCCTCATATGGAACAATCAATTTTACACGATATCAGTCAAACTATTCTTCATCAGATTCAAAAGAGGGGCAGGTTATTAAAGTAATGAAAAAAGCTTCGCAATTAAAAAATAAAAAAGAATTAGCCCTAGTTGTTGTGGAAGAGGGTTTTGAGCTAGTGGCATCTGCTGAAAGCGAAGCGTTTAAAAATCTACAAAAAACAATTTTCAATAATCTAACATGTTTAAGAGCTTTACTAGAGCACATTTTAATCTAAACCTTCCATTTATCAGCACTCCCTTTGGAGTGCGTGTCGCTTGAGACTAAGAAAAAATTGTCTTAAATCTAGAATTCACTTTGTTAGCTCGGTAGAGCGTCTGTTCAAAGCCCAATGCTGTCAAAATAAGAAAAAAATATAAGAACAGCCCTATTTGTTTCTTTGCTCTTGTTTACCCCCATCCGGGGGTAAAAACAAATAGGGCGATATTAATATTTTTTCTTATTTTGACAGCATTGGGCTGTGAACAGACGCTCTACCGAGCTAACGAAGTGAATTATAGATTTAAATCAATTTTTTCTTAGCCTCAAGCGACACGCATTCCAAAGAGGGTGCCACTCTGGGGTTCTCTGTTTCCTCGTTTTGCGTTGTAGTCAATTAAAGGACTTATACCAGAATTTTTTCTAAAGCTTGTGAAGTGACAAAACCATCCTCATAAATAGGACCTGTTCGTCCAATTGGTAAAGTCCCTTTAAAGAACGACTTATAAATTTTTAGGCCTTGCTCCGCCGTTTGAACACAATAGAAACAATTACTTATCCATTCAGATCCCTTAATCGTTCCAGTTTCAAGATTACATTTAAATCTGCTTGTTACCTTGCTTTTCCAATATTCATTAGAACCAAAAAGAAGAATCGGATTCGAAGGAACTGATCCCACCTTTCTTCGAACTTCCTCAAGAGAGTACTCAAAATCTGTTCCAATACCACCCATAAGAAAAATCGGTAAATCTAAATTAAATTCTGCTTGTCGCTCAACTAACTTATCCAATCGGTACGTCATTTTAGCTTCAACATATTGATTTTGAAGCTGTTCATTAACTGTTGGCTCAGATCCTTTTGCTCTGAAATCAGCAATGTTTGCGCAAGAAAGAATATTTACTTCCTTAGCGATTTTATTGCCTAATTCCATAGCACCTGGACCGCCTCCAGTAACAAGCGCAAGGGGAGTTCCTTTACGCAATAAGGGATGATCCACTTCATCCCGCATTTCCAGGAGTCCTTGAAATAGTTTAAGCAATTCTAGATCGTAGTTTTCGGCAGTCAAATTCGATCCATAGATACCGAAAATTGTGGATTTTAAAAATAGGTCCACCTTTCCAAGCGGAACAAAAAGTCCGGAATCTCTTTCCGGCTTTTGGACGTATTGTAAAATATTTCGCGTTGCTTCATCCACCCAATAGACAGGAATTGCAAATTTATCCAAATCATGTAAAAGGGCACGATCTTCAGCTGAGAAGAAGCTTTGATGCGATAAAGAAGGATACTGAAAATAAATACCTTTTAAGCAACGCTGAACCTGATTACCCAATAACATTATTTTCATTAAAGGTGAGGGGAAATAGCGCGATAATAAAATCCCTTGGCTTGTGATTGCGCCTGTATCAATTCCTTTCAAGAATGGATAACAAGGTTGTTGCTCAATATATTTTTCAATCATTAAAGCTTGTCGAGCTCCATGAGATGATCCGGGGAATTCGTGCAGACGTGGTTCTCTAACGATCCAATCTTTTTCTTTCAATTCTTTCATTTGTTGCCCTTTAACAATATAAACGGCAGCTCGATGATCAATGGGTTTCGGTGCAGTTGCAAAGGCTTCAAATAATTTTTTACTGTCCTCTAAGTGGATTTGGAGTTGATCTCTATCAGAAAAGAAGACATATTCACGGTAAGGTTCCAAAGTATAGAATTCAAGAGGGATATCAGTTATTTCTCTTTTACTATTTCCATATAGTTCATAGATATCGCCCGATGCTGTCGTGTCAGGTTGCAAAATCGATGCTGTTGTATGAACAAAACCTGGGGATAATAAGCTATCGACAACTCTGCCAAAAACAGTTCTTATATGAAGCGGTAACGTTTTAACAAGTAAAATTTCGTTATCTTCAACATTTTTTGGAGCCAAAGGTTTCCATTCTTGATGTAAACGTAAGAGGTCACGCATTTTTGTGCCGGTAACCAAGGCCTTTCCTATAGTGGGGAGAAAACCGAAAATCGATTGATCATAAAAAACCTTTCCATTTCTTAATGTCAAATAGGCAACCGTTCTTCCGTCGATTTTTTCGAGAATTAATTCATTGCTGCCCTGTAACCCGCCTAAAGAAAGTAATGGTCTTCCACGTCTATCAGAGCGACCAAACATTCGAGATATATAATCTGGATCGCGAACCCTTCTTCTTTCATCTGCAGCAAATAATTTTCCTATTGAGGAGCCAATTTGTAAATATTTGAGCATTTCAACTGCAACTGGGCCAATAGCATCAATCCTAACTTTCACTTGAGCTGATCGATTATTAAAATCTAATTCGTAAGCCTGACCGATGCCATTCACACCTAATTGAGCGAGCGTACTTTTGATATTAAATAAAACAAGGCTCAGATCAATTTTAAAGCCAACAAAATTGGTTGAGATATCCTTTATCGTTACGACCGCCTCGAGCGTTTTATCATCAATACGAGTTAAACTAGTGATCACACCGTCTGGAGAGGCTAGGTCATATTGAGAGGGATCTATGTTAGTTTGTCCCGGATCTGAAAATGTATAAGAACTCATAAAAATCTCGAAAAATGTATTAATTTATCACCACAAAATACCACAAAATACCCTTTTAACAGAGTTTCTAAATTATTGGTAACAAATCGTTTTTCTAAAGAAGGAGTTCTTCGAACATCAAATTTTATTAGTGAACGTAATTTGTACGTGTTAATATTAAAATCTTTATAGTAATAGGCTAAATTTTGTGGAATATTTGTAAATAAAATTTGATGTTGGAAGAAACTCCTTAAGTTTAAGGAGATAAACGAAATGATGATCATATGAAGTGATAAGGAGGGCTTGATCTTAAGTGTTTGATTATAAATGTTATATAAATTTTGAAAGACATTGTGGAAAAAAGTAAGAATTATTTTTTATTTTAATAATTGAAAGCCTAACTTTTGTTCACAACTCATAATTACTTTCAGGTAATGTTTTGTTTTGGTATTATGACAATTTATTTTTCGTTTGAATAATCAGGCTTTAAAGTTATTTGTGCAATAGGGAAACCTTACTGAAATGAATGCAAATAAGATTCCACGTAGCTGTGGTACACATGACGGGACTTTTCATGCAGATGAGGTTACCGCTTGTGCTCTTTTACTTCTTTTTAATTTGATCGACCAAGATAAGATCTTTCGAACCCGTGATCCAAAAATACTCAATAATTGTGAATATGTTTGTGATTTGGGGGGGATTTACGACTCTAAAGAGAAACTTTTTGATCATCATCAAGTTGATTATCAGGGTCCTCTAAGTAGCGCTGGAATGATTTTGAGATACTTGGAAACCACAGGTCATCTAAAAATAAATGAATACGACTTTTTCAATGATTCACTAGTAAGGGGTATTGATGATCATGATAATGGCAAGGATCCGTTAATTCCTGGATATTGCACTTTTTCGCATGTGATTTCAAACTTTACTCCTATTCAATATGATTGTACTCCAGAAGAACAGAATTTAGCTTTTCATGAGGCTTTAAAATTTACTCATGACTATCTTGTGCGTTTATGGAAGCACTTTAAGTACACTCAATCATGTCGTGAGATAGTCGCTACATGTATGGAAAAATCTAATGAGTGTCTTATTTTTAAACAGAATATTCCCTGGTTAGAAACTTTTTTTGAGCTCAAGGGTATTGATCACCCAGCCTTATTTGTAATTATGCCTTCCGGCCATCATTGGAAATTGCGCGGGATTCCGCCAAATTACCAAGATCGGATGAAAGTAAGGCTACCACAACCTAAGGAATGGGCTGGACTATTGGATGATGATTTAAAGCGTGTCTCCGGTATTCCAGGAGCAATATTTTGTCATAAAGGTCGTTTTATATCTGTTTGGGAAACATATGAAGATGCTTTAAAAGCACTTGAATTTACCTTAAAAAATGCTAAGGAGCCTTATGACAACGATTTTCGGGAAAATTATCAAGGGAGAGCTACCGGCCGAAAAGGTATTTGAAAATGATCGAATCATCGCTATTAAAGATCGGCATCCTGTCGCCCCCGTTCATTTGCTCATAATGCCAAAAAAAGAAATAGCTAATATCCAATCTTTGAAAAATGAAGACCTTTCTTTAATACCAGAAATTATTCAAATCGCGCAAAAATTAGCTATTCAATTTAATGTTCAAGATGATTATCGTCTCTTAACCAATAATGGTGAAGATGCAGGACAATCAATTTTTCATCTTCATTTCCACTTAATCGGTGGAAGACCATTAGGTCCGATGGCTTAGTAGAAATTTTTATCTATTGATGGTGTTGGTTAAGATTTTTATATTGTCTTTTCTTGTTTTGCAACTCACGTTATTTATTAGGAAATCAATCACATGCCTTTTTTTACTCATTCTAAAGCAAAAACAGCTTTGCTGGTTATCGATATGCAAGATAAAGTCTTTGCTTCAGTAGATCGTGGGCCAGAAACCTTGCATACATCATTGAAAGTCATCAAAGGGTTTCAAACTCTTAGCTTGCCAATATTTATTTCAGAACAATATCCACAAGGTCTCGGATCAACAATATTACCTCTAAAAACCGTCTTGGGTGATGAATATCGACCATGGATTAAAACTTCATTTTCTTGCATGCGCAATGAGCCCTTCCACTTATATGTTAGTAATTCTTCTATCGAACAATGGGTACTTATTGGAATAGAAGCGCATATTTGTGTATTACAAACAGCTAAGGATTTACTTCAAGCCGGGAAAAAAGTCACCATTTTAAACGATGCCATAGCCTCCAGATCTATTTTCGATTATTCAACAGCTATTGCTGAAATGCGTGATGCTGGTGCTCGTATTTCATCTTGCGAGACAGTTCTTTTTGAACTGCTACAAGATGCAAAGGCACCCGAATTTAAGGCTATCAGTCAACTTGTTAAATCGGCTCCTTGTTAAAGCTGGAGTAAAATGGGATTTTTTCTAAAACAATTTTCAATAGTATTTCTTGCATTCTTTTTTGCCTTGCCTATTGTCGGACAAGAGGAAAATGTGTTTTTGAGACGTATTCAATCCCATTTAATTATTAAAGATTACCATTCTGCTAGAGAAGAGGCTAAGACGGCTCTTGATCGCTTTCCAAATTCTATATTATTACATGAAACGTACATCAAAACCTTATCCAAAACAGATGACGAGAGATTAATGCTCAATGCATGGAATGCTTACGTGAGTCTATTTCCTGATAAGAAAAATAATCGTGAATTAATAGAAGAAATGGCTTGGGGGGTGCTACACAAGGCTTCAAAATCACACTCTCTTCCAATACGATTGATGTCTATGATAGCTGGATTTTTTAGCCAAGATAGCCGCGGTATTGAAATGCTTCGTCTAAGTTTAAATGACTCAAGTAATATTGTCAGGGCTGCTGCTGTAATGCTTTCAAGTAAGCTTAGAGATACAAAATTAATTAATGAAATCATCAGCTTATACAAAAATGAAACTGTTTGGAGTGTTCGTAAAGAAGTCTTCCAAGCTATAGGCAAAATGAAAATAAAGGAATTGATACCAGAACTCGAAAAGCTAATTGCTTCAGATGAAACATTGGCGGAAGAAAAGGTGTTAGCGATAAAATCCTTAGTTTTATTACTGGAAGAGAACGAAATAAAGCGTGATGCAGTCATCAAGTTGGCAAATAGCAATAGAGCCGGTTTACGTCTTCTAGCCAGTCAAGTGATTTCACATTATCGCATAGAAAGGGATCTCGACCAATTATTTAAGTTAGCAAATGACAATCATTCAGAGGTGAGAGCTTCAGCGTTGCAAGCATTAGGTCTGATTAAACCACAAGGTTCTGAGAAAAATTCGGCTATTAATATTGCAAAAAGCAAGAGAAAAGATCCAGATCCAGTTGTGGGTATATCAGCCGCTTGGCTACTCACTCTTTATTCTCAACCGGAAGGTCTTGATACTTTTGAGTATTATTTACAGAATAATAAACTTGAAATAAAACTCTTAGCTTCTTCAGCCCTTGCAGCAACGGGTAAATATGGATCGGTATTTGCATTACGTCGTTCGAATGTTGATCATGAACCTTATGTGCAATTAAATCTTGCATTGGGATTGATCGGGCAGCAGTTGGGAATGTCACAATCGACAGAAATTTTGGAAAAGGTGATTTTATCATCAAAAGACAAGTGGATATGGCATGAAGAAGGAATCTTTCGAGCTGTTGCTCCAAAATACATCAAGAAATCCGAATCCGATCCTTCCACAACTTCCGAGATGGATAATCAAATAGTTCGATTAGAGATGTTAAATGTTTTAGCAATGATTGCCCCTGAAAAGGCGCAAGAGCCCATCAGGCAATTTTTAATTGAACGTAATTGGGGTGTAACAGGTGTTGCTGCAGCATTATTATTGATGGAAGGTGATAGTTCTGCTATTGATTCGGTTCAACAATTATTAAAAGATGAGAATTTACAAGTTCGTATTCAGGCAGCTTTGGTATTATCCTTGTGGGGCCGTGAAGAAAGCGCGATTAATGTTCTAGAACAAAATTATAACACAGCGGATAAAGAACTGAAGGGTAAAATTCTCGAAGGTATTGGACGTATTGGTTCGATTAATTCCGTTCCATTTCTTATCGAGGCTCTAAAAGATCCTTCTCAGAATTTGCGCATCATTGCAGCAACTGCTCTGATTCAATGCTTGAATCATTAAGCAACGCAAGTTAAAAAAATGATTGTATTAAAGTGATTTGTGATGAATATTTATTTTGGAGTCTGGTTCGCTTGCGATAGATTTTATAGGGTTTGTGAGTTAAATTAGGTTAGATAAATGCCTAACGACACCTTGTTAGCTCGGTAGAGCGTCTGTTCAAAGCCCGGAGTGACGTAAGGAACTCCGGGTAAATAAAAAAAAGATTAGAGCTCGTAGAGCGACTCAAATATGAGATTATTACGAGAAGTGTTTCAAGCGGTTTGCGTGTCTTATTATTAAGAGAGTTAGCATATTGTCGCATATTTGAGTCGCTCTACGAGCTCTAATCTTTTTTTTATTAACCCGGAGTTCCTTACGTCACTCCGGGCTTTGAACAGACGCTCTACCGAGCTAACAAGGTGTCGCTAGGCATTTATCTAACCTAATTTAACTCATAAAACCTCTCTGAGTCTCCCGGCTCCTGCTTTACTGCGACTTGGACTATTTCATTCTGGCCCTTCAGGCCAAATTAAAAAAAGAATGAAGCACTTAAAAGGAACTGGAAACGTGGAATTTAGTGTAAAATTAAAAGAAGTTCAGGATAGCTTGATCCAACAAAACATCGAAGGATGGCTCTTATATGATTATCGGGGCAGCAATCCTCTTGCGTACACCTTTTTGGAAATACCATCGGGGATATTCCTATCAAGACGATTTTTCTATTGGATACCTAAAGAAGGAAATCCAATAAAAATAGTTCCGCAAATAGAACCTTATACACTAGACCATCTGCCTGGTGACAAATGGCTCTATCGAACTTGGCAAGAATTGGAAAAATATCTGTTTTCAATTGCAATAGAGAATGCCCAAATTGCAATGGAATATTCACCAAATAATTCAATTCCTGTCATATCCAAAGTCGATGCAGGAACTGTTGATATGATAAGAAAAAGTGGATCGCAGGTCGTAAGTTCAGCAAATTTACTCCAGAAATATACAAGCGTTTGGACCGGAGATCAATTAAAAAGCCATTTATTAGCTGAAAAAGTACTGTGCAATGTTGTAGATAGTACTTGGGAATTTATTTCCGAAAAGATGAAACAGGGCTTTCCTCTCACTGAATATCTAGTGCAACAATTTATGGTGGATGAAATTCACAAGCATGGGTGTATCATGGACCACCACCCCATATGTGCTGTTAACGCAAATTCCGCAAACCCCCATTATGCTCCACATGAAGCAACTTCATCTACAATCAAACCCGGCGATTTTATTCTTATAGATCTATGGTGTAAACGCGATAATGAAAAAGCCGTTTATGCGGATATCTCCCGTGTAGGTGTTTTAGGATCTAAACCTACAGAACAACAGCAAAAGATTTTTGAAATTGTTAAAGAAGCTCGTGACCGAGCGACGTTGTTTATCAAAGAACATTTTGAAAACGACAAAGAGATTCAAGGTTGGCAGGTCGACCAAGTGTGTCGCGATTTTATTACAGAATCAGGTTATGGGGAATATTTTATCCATCGTACTGGACATAATATCGGAGAAGAGGTTCATGGACCAGGAGCAAACATCGATAATTATGAGACACATGATTTCAGAATATTACTTCCTGGAACCTGTTTCTCGATTGAACCTGGAATTTATATTCCTGAACAGTTTGGCGTTAGATTGGAATATGATGTATATCTCGATTTTTCAAAGGGTATTAAAATCACTGGTGGTATTCAGAAAGAAATATTTTGTATTATTTAATCGATTTCTTTGTGTCTTTGTGTCTTTGTGTTTAATCAGTTTGATGTTTTGAAAGTAGTTTAATTATAGGATAGAATATCTATGAGTCGTTCTCCCTTTGAATTCAAAATAAGTCGAAATACAGTTATTTGGTTTTGGATAATTGTGATTAGCATTCTAGTTGCCGTTGCATTCTTTGCTCCAGCAGCTTTTTATCGCGTTACACAAATGTCTTACCAAAAGACACCTTATGTAAATAATCCAAATACGAATCCTTGATAAATTGTAAACGTCAAATCAAGACATGTTGACAAGTGAAAGGTAAATAACATCTTATTATCCATAAAATGACGCTTCATAACAAAGCGAAAGAGGGCTTTCGCACTCCAAACGCTTTGCGTAGCTTTAAAAACATTTATACTACGTAACGTGTTTAATCGCTTTGCGTATCTTTAAGAAATATATATGCTACGCAATGCGATTAAACGCTTCGCGTAATTTTAGAAAAACTAGTCTTCAAAGCTACGCAAAGCATTTAAACGCTTCGCGTATCTTTAAGAAATATTTATACTACGCAACGCGTTTAATCGCTTTGCGTATATTTAAGAAATATATATGCTACGCAATGCGTTTAAACGCTTCGCGTAATTTTAGAAATACTAGTCTTCAAAGCTACGCAAAGCGTTTGGAGTGCGAAAGTTCTCTTTCGCTTTGTTCTGAAGCGCCATACTTGTTAATATGTCAAGATTTGACGTTAATGTTTAATAGAGTTATTACCAACCATATTCCCTCTAAAAACGAACATTCTACCACTTATAGCTCAATCTTTTAATTCAATTGTAACTGGTGAACTCAAAACACCATCTGAGTTGGCGGCAACAACTTCATAAACATATGTTTTATCGTCTCTTCGATTATGGTCGACAAATTCAAGTCTTGACGTTGCTAAGACAGTTCCAATAAGTTCTCCATCGCGATATACGTTATAGGAAGTCACTGTATCATCGAGACTTGCTTTCCAAGTCAAGAAATTAACAATATCAGTTTGTGTTAAGAATTTATTTTTTATTACTTCACCCCTTAGTTTATGTGGGGGTAAGACTACAACTTTATCAGAAGGGGATTCGGGGCCCGCTGCAAGACCCCTAGCACCAGTTCCAGCCAAAAAACTTCTGGGGGGGATAACGAGATCTCCTGATTCATTTATTCTGAATATATTAACATATGGGGAAGTAAGAAAGTTTGCGGTATAAAGTCGTGTATTTTCTGGATTTATTGCTAAAGTTTCAGTTTTTATGTTTATTTCTTTAATAGAATTGTCAATTGTATTTATTACCAAGAGTGGTCCATCACCCGCTGCGTAAATACGATTAACATCTTTACTTGTGTTGGCCACAAAATATTGCAGAAAATTATTAGGGATTCGTTGGTTTGAGTGTTTTTGGTCATTTGGATTAAATACAGATAAAATTGACGGATTGCGTCCAACAAAAATTTTTGATACATTTGGTGCTGCAATTAAAGATATAATGTTAGGGCTATTAAAATTAATTGTGGGTTCGACAATTACATTTTCGGGGATAGCCAGTTCGACAATTCTATTTTTTTCACCATTACTTATACCTACAAAAGCGCGATTACCATCTGGAGGAATAGATATACCGTTAGTTGAAAATCTATTAGTTTGTGTTATGACGATTTGATCCCTTATTTCATCGGTATTTACATCTAAAACAAATACGACAACCCTACGAACGTCTCCATTGTCCAAAACATTAATGTAGGCAAAATCTTTAGTAAAAGCAATAGAATCCGGAATACCGATTCCATTAAAAAAACTAATTTTTTTTGCCTTAAACGTCGTGGTGTCATAAATAGTTATGTAATTGCTTGTATTAAACGAAGTCAATGCATAAAGTTTTGTACCAGTTAAGTTAAGAGCTAAATCCGGAGCTTTTAAATCTGGGATTTGAATTGACTTAGTAAAATTTTCTTTATCTATATCATAAACAGCAATAGTTCCCGGAAATGAAACATATACTTTATTTTGGTATGGAAGCACTGCAAATAGTGTTGTACTACATAAATATAGTTTTAACATCAATAAAAAATAATAGATTGATTTCATCATTTTTCCCTCAAATTTGACTGTGGTTGGACTAAAAAAATATTTTCAAAATAAATTGTCACTTTAAATTAATATTTATTACTTTACAATTTTTTTGTGTTTCACAATCGACTTTATTTAACGTCCTAAATTACAATTGAACAAACTCAGGTAAATAACATCTTATTATCCATAAAATGACGCTTCATAACAAAGCGAAAGAGGGCTTTCGCACTCCAAACGCTTTGCGTAGCTTTAAAAACATTTATACTTCGTAACGTGTTTAATCGCTTCACGTATCTTTAAGAAAATATATATGCTACGCAATGCGATTAAACGCTTCGCGTAATTTTAGAAAAACTAGTCTTCAAAGCTACGCAAAGCGTTTGGAGTGCGAAAGGCCTCTTTCGCTTTGTTCTGAAGCGCCAAACTCGTCAACATATTAAGATTTGACGCTAATGTTTAATTGAGTTATTACCAACCATATTACATCTAAAAACGTAACATTCGCCACTTATGGCTCAATCTTTTATTTCAATTGTAACTGGTGAACTCAAAACACCATCTGCGTTGGCGGCAACAACTTCATAAACATATGTTTTATCGTCTCTTCGATTATGGTCGACAAATTCAAGTCTTGACGTTGCTAAGACTGTTCCAATAAGTTTTCCATCGCGATAAATGTTATAGGAAGTAACTGACTCATCGGGACTTGCTTTCCAAGTCAAGAAATTCACAATATCAGTTTGTGTAAAGAATTTATTTTTTATTACTTCACCTCGTAGATGATGTGGTGGAGCGACTACAACTTTCTCAGAGGATGCGCGGCTTGCTGCAATTCCTGAATTGGCAGGTCCAACAGAAAAACTCTTGATAAAGGTGAGCTCTCCTGAAACGTCTACATCGAATATAGCAATATTTGGGTTGTTACCATTTAACGAATAGAGTTTTGTGTTATTTGGATTTATTGCTAAATTTGAAACGAAGCCAACTCTTCCGTCTACTGTTGTAAAAGAATTGTCAATTGTATTTATTAGCATAATGTCTTTGCTTCCTGATGCGTATATACGTTTAATATTTATGTTCGTATTGGCCGCAAAATTGTCCACACGGTTTGGAATTGATTTGTTTTCAATTAAGTGACCATTATTTTTATGATAAACAGATAAGAAGTAATCAAAGTTATGTAAGAGGCCTACAAAAATTTTTGATATGTGGGGTGCTGCAATTAACGATAATGTGAAATTTCGTGAGGTAGCAAGAGTTTTTACATTATCATTTTCGATATCCAGCTCGAAAATTTGATTAAAGTGTCCTTGATTATCAACTTTATTAACACCCACAAAAGCTCGATTACCCCCTAGAGGAATAGATATACCATCAGCAACAGGATTATTATCACTTAACTCTACTATCTCAATTTCTTTCACAATTTTATTGGTAATTATATCTATAACCGCTACCACGACCCTTCGTTTTGGATAGTTTGTATCATCCGTAATATTAACATAAGCAAAATCTTTAGTAATAGCAATAGAGTGCGGCGCACCTTTATCATTTAAAAACGTAATTGTTTTGATTTTCAATAACGTCGTTGTGTCAAAAATTGTAACGTGCTTTGTGTTTCCTACGGCAGTCACAGCATAAAGTTTTGTATCATCTAAGCTAAGAGCTAACTTTGGTCGGAGTTCTTTGAATGGAATTATATGCGTTATCCGCCCCTTACCTTCATCTGCCACAGTATCATAAACAGCAATACCATCATTGTATGAAATATATACTTTATTATCAGTTGGTAATGCTGCAAATAGCGCTGAACAAGCTAAACTTAATTTTATCATCAATAAAAAATAATAGATTGATTTCATCATTTTTCCTCAAATTTGATTGTAATTCTAATGTAAAAAATATTTTCAAAATGATGTAAATGTAAATTAATATTTAGTATTTCGCAAGTTTTTATTTATAATCCAAGCTGTCTAAAACTTGAAATTTGGACCATGGTATATCTATAAAAAATTATTCTTTTTTGATATCATTTAAAACCCTATACTATCGAAAGTTTATTAGTTGATTGGAGGATGAATTGGAAAAGAGTACGACGACGCCAATAGGACATACGATTGCTGCCATGTTCCTTGTGGGAGGAACATGTATCGGTGGCGGAATGCTAGCCCTGCCGGTTGCAACAGGAATCAGTGGTCTGTTACCTTCAATTCTTGTAATGGCAATATGCTGGATGGCGATGACGGCTTCTGCTCTGTTTCTTCTTGAAGTGAATCTTTGGATGAGAAAAGAGGGCGCTCACATTATCACGATGACTTCGACAATTCTAGGTCCAGTCGGTAAAATAATTAGTTGGTGTCTTTTCCTCTTTATCTCTTATGCATCTATTGTTGCCTATACCTCTGCCGGTGGCTTACTGATTTCCAATATATCGAATGCTTTCTTCGGAATGGAATTATCGCAAGCATGGAATTGTGCGATTTTTATCTTAACTTTTGGTGGTGTCATCTACTTAGGAACTCAAACTGTTGGAAGGGTCAATACGATTTTATTCATTGCGATGATTGCCGCCTATGTTGGACTTGTGGCAACAGGTTTATTTGAGGTAAAATCCGAATTATTTGTTCATAAAAAATGGATTACCTCTATTTTTGCTGTTCCACTCCTATTGACATCATTCAGTTTCCAAACGATGCTCCCCAGCTTAACTCCTTATTTGAATCGAAATGTAACAGCACTTCGTTGGGCTATTATTGGAGGAACGGGGATAGCTTTTCTTGTATACCTTCTTTGGTTATGGATGGTGCTAGGAATCGTTCCTGTTGATGGCCCTAATAGTTTAATCGAAGCTCTTGAAGCCGGCGAGCCAATAACTCAATTTTTACGTGAACATGTTAAAAGTGATTGGGTATCGTATCTCGCTGAATACTTTGCATTTTTTGCCCTTGTGACATCATTTTTAGGAATGGCTTTAGGATTATTCGACTTTCTTTCTGACGGTCTAAAAATCAAAAAAACAGGTATTGGACATGTTATATTAGGTCTTCTGATCGTTGTTCCAACCTATATATTTGCTGTATATTTTGACAGAGTGTTTTTAGTCGCCCTCGACACTTCCGGAGGATTCGGCGATTCGATTTTAAATGGAATGATCCCTGTCCTCATGGTTTGGATCGGTCGCTATTATCTTCGTTTCCCTGAAGAAAATCGAACACCCGGTGGAAAACCTCTCTTAATTATTGTTTTTCTTTTTTTTGTTGGAGCATTTATTTTAGAATTATTGGTCCAAACAGGAAGCGTTTGTTCGATATTTGACTACTGTAAAGATTTTCATAAAGGAATCTAAATAAAAAATTTAGTTAGGATTGATATATGAGTTTGAAAACGGCTTTTAAAGCATTTTATAAGGCATTTAAAGATCCGATTAAAGGACAGCAATTTGTCGATGATAAACAGCCAAAACAAGTAGAAACGAATGACGCTACCCATTTGAGGCTGCTTTCTTATTTGCAGCAAACAGGCCGATTAATCGATTTTCTAAAAGAAGACATATCATCCTACACAGACACACAGGTAGGTTCAGCAGTTCGTAAAATTCATCAAGATTGTCGTCAAGTTTTGGAAGATCTTGTGACCATACGTCCATTAAAGGATGAAAACGAAGGGGCTACCGTTCAAGTGCCAAAAGGATATAATCCTTCAGAAATAAAAATTATTGGTAAGGTAAAAGGAGAACCCCCTTTTTCCGGGATTCTCATTCATCGTGGCTGGAAAGCACATAAACGATCATTACCAAAAAGAGTTGGAGAACAAACAATCGATGTTATTTCTCCGGCAGAAATTGAAATTAAATAATGGCTAAAATTATGGCGAATAAAGATTATATCATCGGCATCGATTTGGGAACCACAAATTGTACAATGGCTTACACATCCCTTAAAGAGGGTAAAACTGATAATTTTATTGAACAATTTTCTATTCCACAAATCATGCAAGCCGGTACTCAAGAAGTTAATCAATCATTACCTTCATTTATCTATTATCCGCTTCATGAAGAACTCACATCCAAAATTGCTGGCATCGAATGGGATCCTAAGCGTATTTTTGCTGTCGGAACATTTGCTCGCGAAAGAGGTTCTGAATTACCCACTCGTGTGATAGCGTCTGCAAAATCGTGGCTTTGTCATAATGGAATCGATCGTCGTGAAAAAATACTACCATTTGAATCGGACGATGTTGTTGAGAAAATGAGCCCTCTCGAAGCTATAGCCGAACTCTTACGTCACTTGCGCGAAGCATGGGATCTACAAATGCCCAATGCCCCATTCAATGATCAACATGTGCTTATTACTGTTCCCGCTTCTTTCGATCCCAGTGCTCGACAACTGGTTCAAGAAGCAGCAGAGATTGTCAACTATCCTGATGTGATCCTTTTAGAAGAGCCCCAAGCCGCATTTTATTCATGGATACATCGAAAAGAGGATGATTGGCGCAAACAATTAAAGATTGGAGACTGTATTTTAGTCATCGATATTGGTGGAGGAACAACAGATTTCAGTTTAATTACTGTCGAAGAAGAAAAGGGTAATTTAGAATTGCGTCGTGAGGCTGTTGGGTCGCATCTTTTACTTGGTGGGGATAATATTGATCTTGCTTTAGCTTATTTGACAAAGCAAAAATTAGAAGATCAAGGACATTCAATAGACAATTGGCAATTGCAAGCTCTTGTCCATCAGTGTCGAAAAGCAAAAGAAGTCTTAATGGGCGAAAAGCCTCCAAAGAGTGTGCCTATTACTGTTTTAGGGCGAGGAAGTCGTTTAATAGGTAATACTCTTAAAACTGAAATTACAGTAGAAGAGATCGCACAATTAATTTTAAATGGTTTTATTCCAATAGTAGGACCTGAAGAACGATCACCGATAGAAAAAAGAGCCGGTATTCAACAGATTGGACTTCCATATGTCAAAGATCCACGCATTTCATGCCAATTAGCAAAATTTCTTTCCATGACAGGGGAAGCGGAAAATTCAAATATGGATCAATTTGTACTTCCAACAGCGGTGTTGTTTAATGGTGGCACGATGAAAGCTTCTGCAATGCGATCGCAAATCATGACATTGCTTAATCAGTGGGCCAAGGCGCTCAAAAAGCCGGCGATTCGTGAATTGCCTGATGCAGATTATGATTTTGCTGTTAGTCGAGGAGCTGTCTATTATGGTTTAGCTCGTTTAGGTCAAGCCATTAGGATCCGTGGTGGAACAAGCCATAGTTATTTTGTAGGGGTTGAAGAAGCAACACCAGCGGTTCCTGGGATGAGCCCCCCATTACGTGCAATATGCATTGTTCCATTTGGTATGGAAGAAGGGGAAGAAAGGGAATTGAGTGATCAAGAGTTTGCGTTGATATTAGGAGAACAGGCCAATTTCCGCTTTTTTAGTCATGCCACACCCGCATTATCAAATGGACAGGAACCCCAAATCGGAACAGTTGTTCGCAATTGGAAGCAGGAATTAACTGAGCTACATCCCATTGAGACAATGTTAGATAAAGGTGAAACGGATGGGAAAACAGTAAGAATAAAATTGAAGTCAAAAATTACTGAGTTAGGCTTCTTGGAACTATGGTGCGTAGCACCTGATGGAAGAAAATGGAAGTTGGAATTCGATATTCGCGAAGAGAAAAAGGCATATAAATAACTTTGGAGTGCGTGTCGCAAGAAGGCTAAGAAAAAATTGATTTAAATCTAGAATTCACTTCGTTAGCTCGGTAGAGCGTCTGTTCAAAGCCCGGAGTGACGTAAGGAACTCCGGGTAAATAGAAAATAAATAGAGCCCGTGTAGGGCGACTCAAATATGCGACAATATACTAACACTCTTAATAATCAGACACACAAACCATTTGAAATACTTCTACGTAATAATCTCATATTTGAGTCGCTCTACCGAGCTCTAATTCTTTTTTTATTTTTCCCGGAGTTCCTTACGTCACTCCGGGCTTTGAGCAGACGCTCTACCGAGCTAACGAAGTGAATTCTAGATTTAAATCAATTTTTTCTTAGCCTCAAGCGACAGGTACTCCAAAGTTTAAGAAGATTTTTTCTTCATCTCTTTTTCCATCAATAATTTTAAAGCATCTTGTTTCATTCGAAGGTGAATACTATACAAACCGTTCGCACGGTTAGGTGTGAGGCTTGCGCTAATTCCTAGCTCTTCCAAAAAAGTCGGAGGGCATTTTAATATTGTTTCTGGTGTTTCGCCGCTATAAACTTTAATCAATATTGCTGCCAATCCAGCTGAAATCAATGCATCCGATTCCACTTCAAAAATAATCGTGTCATTGGTCCAAAAGGAATGCAAATACATTGTGCTTTGGCATCCTTTGACGATATTAGTTGGCACTTTGTCAATAGGCTTTAATTTTGGTAATTCGCGACCCCAATCAATAATTTTCTGATATTTGGCTTCTTCTGTAGGGCAAGCATTGAAAATTTGTTTAACAATATTTTGTTTTTCTAGGCAAGATTCAAACATAATAATATCTATGGTTTTTGTATAAATTGCATTTATATTAATCTAACAAATAGATTTTCTTCCAGGAAATCTATGAAAGTGCTTAACTGATGATAATAGTGCTTGCGATTTAGATTTATGATTGATTTTTTTTTAAAAATAAAGCAATTATTGGAAATTAATAAATAATAATTTTTTTAGCTATAAATGCTCTTTCAGAGCTAATTGAATTCATATTAACATTCGTTTTACAAAATTCAGGTTATTTTAAGGAGAAAAATTAATGCTTGAACATATGAATAACCTAATAGATATTCTTTTTATAATGGGAGTTGCATTTCTAGCCGTCGAACTTTTTATGATTCTCTTTTGGATGATATTTACGATTCAGCGAAAAGTGAGTCTCGTCGATATCGCTTGGGGGCTAAGCTTTATCATAGCCAATCTTATATACTTTATCATTGGACAAGGCTTTGTCTGGCGAAAAATGCTTGTGATGATATTGGTTGCCGTTTGGGCATCTCGATTAGTGATTCATCTAATAAATCGTTTTAGGATATCTCAGGATGACCCACGTTATACACAACTCTTGGGAGAACAAGGAAGTTTTCTCACAGGCATAGCTAATTACAATTTTAAAGTGTTATGCCTATTTCTTTTTCAAGGGTTGCTGGTTACCGTCTTATCAATTCCATTTGCTATCATGAACGAAAATGCGATGTTCTTCTTTGAAACCACCGAAGTTTTTGGAATTTTAATTTGGATGGTTGGATTTATTGGAGAAACCATCGCCGACTTTCAATTGATGCAATTTAAAAAAAATCCTGCCAACCTAACGAATGTTTTACAAGAAGGGCTATGGAAATACTCACGTCACCCTAATTATTTTTTTGAATGGATTATATGGATTGGTTATTGTGTGATGGCCTTTTCATCATCTTGGGGATTTTTAGCAATTATTTCTCCTATAATGATTCTATATTTATTATTTAAGGTGTCAGGAATCCCTTTGGCAGAGCAGGAATCTATTCGTACGAAGGGAGATGCCTATCGTGATTATCAATCAAGAACTAGTGTGTTTTTTCCATGGTTCTATCGATCTAGAAAATAATTTGGAGCACGTATCGCTTTAAGATGGTTTTGAAAAATTCAACACAAAGACACAAAGACACGAAGATAAAAAAAGCGGCGCGGTCGGTGATGTCACCGATTGTGCTACTCTTTGTGTCTTTGTGTTTAATCTGTTAAGGTACTTTCAAAAAAAATAAATTGATTAATGTGTGATAGAAACCTAAAAAGGGGGAAGCCAGTAGAGTTTTTTCTTGACATTTATCTCTAAAATGTTAATCTATTAGTCATTATTTCGAAGAGATTAGGGTTTCTTACTGTAAGAAGTGGTAAGAATTTCTCTTCGAGGGTATCAAGTCCCTTCACTACAATTACAGATAACATGGCCAAAGAAGATACAATAAAAATTGAAGGCGTTGTGGAAGAGCTATTGCCAAATATGAACTTCCGCGTATCCCTTCAGAATGGATTACAAGTCAATGCGCACCTTTGTGGAAAGATGCGAATGAAGAATATTCGCGTCTTAGTAGGGGATGTCGTAACGGTGGAAATGTCTCCTTACGACCTTAGTAAGGCTAGAATAATTTTCAGACAGCGTTAATGTTTTTGATAAATACAGTTGATTTTTTTTATCCGAAAGTTTAAGATCATTAACTTTTTATCGACACAGTCATGCTGTGTAAAAAATTGGCTTGCCCAGATAGCTCAGTGGTAGAGCACTTGCATGGTAAGCAAGCGGTCGAAGGTTCGATTCCTTTTCTGGGCAGACGTTATAAACAAAACAAACAATCAGTATAAGTATAGTATATAGTATACTTGGAGCTTAACGGAGGATTTTAAAATGGCTAAAGAAGTATTTCAGCGGAAGAAGCCACACGTCAACATCGGAACTATCGGCCACGTTGACCACGGTAAAACAACATTAACTGCTGCTATCACAAAGGTGTTGGCAGAACAGGGTGGAGCAAAATTTAGAGACTACGCGTCAATCGATAATACACCAGAAGAAAAAGCGCGTGGTATTACAATCAACTCGACACACGTCGAATACGAAACAGTGGCACGCCACTACGCACACGTAGACTGCCCTGGACACGCCGACTATGTCAAAAACATGATCACAGGTGCTGCTCAGATGGACGGCGCTATCTTGGTTGTGGCTGCTACAGACGGTGCGATGCCTCAAACTCGCGAACATATCCTGTTGGCGCGTCAGATGCAAGTTCCTGCGGTAGTTGTATTCCTAAACAAAGTCGATATGCTCGGTGAAAGCGATGCAGAGCTTCTCGACCTGGTTGAAATGGAATTACATGAATTGCTCGAATCTAAAGGATACAAAGATTGCCCAATCATCAGAGGTTCTGCTTTACGCGCTCTTGAAGGCGATGCAAAATACGTTGAAGCGATTAAGCAATTGATGAAAACTGTTGATGAAAAGATCCCAACACCAGTTCGTGAAACAGATAAGCCATTCTTAATGCCAGTGGAAGACGTGTTCTCTATTTCTGGTCGTGGTACTGTTGCGACAGGTCGTATTGAGCGCGGAATTGTTAAAATCAACGATAAGTTACAACTTATCGGTTTGGGCGACACACGTGATACAGTTGCGACAGGTGTTGAAATGTTCAACAAAACAATGGATGAAGCTCGTGCGGGTGAAAACGTCGGTCTTCTCTTAAGAGGTTTGAACAAAGAAGACATCGAACGCGGTATGTGCTTAGTTGCTCCTGGTACAAGCACACCTCACACTGAATTCAAAGGACCTATCTACGTATTAACGAAAGAAGAAGGTGGACGTCATAAGCCATTCTTCACTGGATACCGTCCACAGTTGTATTTCAGAACAACAGACGTTACAGGAACAATTGAATTACCAGCTGGCGTAGAAATGGTTATGCCTGGTGATAACGTTGAAATTACTGTTAAATTGATTGCTCCTATCGCGATGGAAAAAGGTATGCGTTTTGCTATCCGCGAAGGTGGTCGTACAATTGGTGCTGGAACCGTTTCAGAAATCATTAAGTAAGACAATATTGTTGAAAGGGTAGACTTTGTGTCTACCCTTTCTTTGTCTCTTAATATGGGTGTGTAGCTCAGTTGGTAGAGCAACGGTCTCCAAAGCCGTCGGTCGGGGGTTCAAATCCCTCCGCACTCGATTCAAGTACAAGTAATAGTGAAAGAGGTATTAAAGTGAGTGCGGAAACAAAGTTCATGGAAATAAAAAAAACACAACAAATTACTGCAACAGACAATCCTGTTACTAAAAAGAAAGCTGCAGACTTTGTAACTGAAATGAAGGGAGAAGTTTCCAAAATTCAGTGGACAAGCAAAGATGAGCTTATCACATATACCAAGATTGTTGTGGGCATGACTTTCGTTTTTGGGATGGCAATATATTTTACAGACCTTATTATTCAAGGTTCATTACATGCCTTGAATGGATTGCTCCGTCTAATAGGTGGCTAGAAATACTTACGCGTTTAGAATCGAAAAATAAAAGGTTGACACATGTATAAATGGTACGTCGTACAAGTGCTCTCTACACATGAGAAGAAGGCAAAAAAAGCTCTTGAAGAACATCTCGTTGTTAAGGGGATGGCTGATCAAATTGAGCAAGTTCTTCTTCCAACAGAAAATGTCTCCGAAGTTAAAAAGGGGCAGCAGCACGTTGTAGAAAAGCGTCTTTGGCCTGGGTACCTACTAGTAAAGATGAATTTAAATGACGAATCTTGGCAATATGTTAAGAATACGAACGGTGTCATCGACTTTTTAGGTGGCGATAAACCTGTTCCATTGACGGATACGGAAGTAAATGATATCCTAAAAGACCTTGAAGATAAAAAACAGAAAGTGACACAAAAACATAAGTTTGATATCGGCGATAAAGTTAAAATTACCGACGGCGTTTTTGTTAACTTTATTGGAACAGTTACAGAAGTCTTCCACGATAAGGGTCGCTTGAGTGTATTAGTCTCTATTTTTGGTCGAGACACACGTGTGGATGACTTAGAGTTCGCGCAAGTTGAAGAAATTACAGACGATGCTGAAGGAACCTAATTTATACCACAGCCCGCTTAAAACTTGGATTTGAACAGCGCGAAAATCCTCGGGATTCGATGATCGTAAATAGATCAATATTAGAAATATGGATCTATTTACGATCATCGAATCCCGAGGTTTTGGCGCAGTTCAAATTGCAAGTTTTAAGCGGGTTGTGGTATAAAGTTACAAGATTATACTACACAGTCTATTAGTCTGATAAATAAGAAAGAAATGAGAAAATATTAAATTAAGTCTGTCAAGGACATAATCCTTTGAGTGCCTCTATCAAAGTATTGTATCGCACCGGACTTTATTTACTTTTAGAGAGGAAATTATGTCAAAGAAAATTATTAAGGTGATTAAGCTGCAGATTCCTGCAGGTAAAGCCAACCCAGCGCCTCCAATCGGCCCAGCCCTTGGTGCTGCTGGTGTGAACATTATGTCTTTCTGCAAAGATTTCAATGCGAAGACACAAAGTATGATGGGAGATATTCTTCCAGTTTTGATAACTGTTTATCATGACAAAAGCTTTTCATTTATAACAAAGAAACCCCCAGTTGCTGAAATGCTTAAAAAAGCAACAGGAATTGCGAAAGGTTCAGGTGTTCCTAACCGCGATAAAGTAGCTAAAATTACTCGATCACAAGCACGCAAAGTTGCGCAAGATAAAATGCAAGACATGAATGCGAATGATTTAGAAATGGCGACCAATATTGTGTTGGGTACAGCCCGTTCCATGGGAATCGAATTAATACCAGAATAGAGAGATCATTATGGGTCGTCCAAGTAAAAGAACTCGGGAGATAGCTAAGTCGCTAGATGCTTTAAAGGCATATAGTCTTCAAGATGCTATCGATATATTAAAGAAATGTCCGCCGGTCAAATTTGACCAATCGGTGGAAATTGCTTTAAAACTCGGTGTAGACCCTCGCAGATCAGACCAAACCGTCCGCGGAACTGTATCATTACCGAATGGTACGGGAAAGACCTTAAGAATCCTCGTCTTTGCAAAAGGCGATAAGATGAAAGAGGCTTTAGCTGCGGGTGCTGACTACGTGGGTAACGATGAACTTTTTGAAAAAGTCAACGGGGGTTGGACAGATTTTGATGCTGTCATTTCAACGCCTGACATGATGCGCGATGTAGGTAAATTAGGTAAAGTCCTCGGACCACGTGGTCTGATGCCTACTCCTAAAGCTGGCACCGTCACAACGGATATAACTAAGGCTGTTAACGAGCTTAAACTGGGTAAAATCGAATTTAAGCTCGATCGCCATGGTGTGGTTAATAATGGAGTAGGGAAAGTATCTTTTACTCAAGACAAATTGTTGCAAAACATTATGTCTCTTCTCAATGCCATACAGCGTGCTAAGCCTGCTTCTGCAAAGGGAAATTATATGAGGTCTCTAGTTGTCTCGTCGACAATGGGACCTGGCCTCAAGATTGATCTAAGCAAACTTGATTTAGCATAAGGAGTAAATTCATGAGACCAGAAAAAGAACTCCTTAAAAAAGAAGTTAAAGACAAAATGGTGCGTCATAGCTCATTTGTCATTATGCAGTATGGAAGCTTGAAAGCGAATACTGCTAACGATTTTCGCCGCGAAATCGGCAAAATGGGTGGCGATGTAGAAATTGTCCGCAAACGTATCTTGATTAAAGCTGCTGAAGAAGCAGGTATTAAGCTAGATTTGTCAGCCATGCAAGGACATATTGGGCTCGTGTTTCTTGGAAATGATCCAATTGAAACTACGAAAACAGTATTTAAATTCAGCAAGGATCGCGACCAAGTGATCACTGTTCGTGGTGGACGGTTTGAAGGCAAACTCTATGGTGGTGAAGATGTTGAAAAAATGTCTAAATTACCAAGCAGAAATGAAATGCGCGCTCAATTCCTTAGCGTTCTTGAGGCTCCAATGGCTGAGACATTGGCTGTTATGGATGCGCTTCTCTCTAGCGTCGTCTACTGTTTAGATAATAAAAGCAAACAGGGAAGTGAATAATTAAAGTCATCCATTTAAGAATCATTTATTAAACAAAGTTTTGAAAACTTAAGAGGTATTATCGTGAGTAACAAAAAATCAACAGAAGATCTAGTCAATGCATTAAGCGAATTGACTGTATTAGAAATGTCTGAATTAAAGACTAAATTAGAAGAGAAGTGGGGCGTTAAAGCCGCTGCTGCTGCTGTAATGGCTGCTCCTTCAGCTGCTCCTGCTGCTGCCGCTGCTGCTGAAGCAACTGACTACTCTGTAACTTTGACAGAAGCACCAGCTGATAAGAAAATTGGTATCATTAAAGTTGTGCGCGAAATCACAGGTCTTGGCTTAAAAGAAGCGAAAGATCTCGTTGAAGCAGCACCAAAAGAATTGAAGCCAACAGCTCCAAAAGCTGAAGCTGATGCGATTAAGAAGAAAGTCGAAGAAGCTGGTGGAAAAGTTGCTCTAAAAGGTCTGTAAGCCTAGATTTTCGTGGCCATTGCCACTAAACCTGTGCCCATTCCTGATTGTCGTATTTATACGTAATTGGGGACGGGCATGAGTGAAGCTGGGTACGGAAACGGAAAAGACGCTTGGCCCATTAATGTACGAAGCCAGAAATAGAGTGAAAATTCTATTTCTGGTCTTTATTTATTTTTATTGCTTGACTTTTACATGTAAATATCGTTATAATAAACAATAGGCTTAAAATAGATGCTGTTTGGATCGCAGATCAACATAACTTTTTCCCATGAAATTACTTTAAATCAATTGTTATTATCCGGCTTTATGCCATAGAAAAATGCTTATTTTGCCTTTTGAAAGGTGGATAAACCAGTATTTATCCAACTCTCAAATTTCGAAATAATAACTAGAGTTTTGTCAAAAAAAGCAAAACTTCGGTAGTGAATGTGACACATTTTCAGTGTCACTGTATAGAGTGTATACCACGCGCGGCCTAAAACTTGAATTTGGACCTGCGCGAAAGCTCTCGGGATTCAGCGATCGTAAATGGGTCGATATTAATAATATAGACCCATTTACGATCGTTGAATCCCGAGGCTTTGGCGCGGTCCAAATTTCAAGTTTTAGACCACGCGTGGTATAAAATAATCATTCAAATTGAATACTTTCAATTTGCTTCAATCCTCAATAAGGGACTGACAAGCTGATAAGATTCAATAATGAATAAAAATTCGGTATTTTTATGAGAAAAATAAAAATGTACTCTAGAAAAATATCGAATCAATTCCAATCATCTCAAGTAAAGCTATAGTAGGAGTCCTTCATAATGTTGAAAAGGCCGCCACATCGCATGAGTTTTGTTGAAAAGGAAGAAATTATTGATCTTCCTAATCTTATAGAAATTCAAATTAAGTCATATAATCAATTTCTCCAAGCCGATAAATTCTCTGAAGAAAGAGAAAATTTAGGCTTGCAAGAAGTTTTTACCGAGATTTTTCCTATTAAGTCATATGACGAAAAGACAATCTTGGAGTTTCTATCCTATAATCTAGGTGTCCCCAAATACACTCCAGAAGAGTGTATTCGCCGTGGTATCACTTATAACGTAACCTTAAAGGTTAAGTTCCGTCTCACAGATGAGACCGGTATTAAGGAAGAAGAAGTTTACATGGGTACAATTCCCATCATGACCGACAAAGGAACATTCATCGTCAATGGTGCTGAGCGGGTTGTCGTTTCTCAGTTGCACCGTTCACCAGGTATGTGCTTTGAACAAGAACGTCATTCTCGCGGTCAAGTGATCTATTCCTTCCGTATTATCCCATATCGTGGTAGTTGGTTGGAAGGTGCTTTTGACATAAATGACCTTATCCACATCTACATCGACCGCAAAAAACGCCGTCGTAAAATTCTCGCAACGACATTCATACGTGCTTTAGGCTATTCATCAAATAGCGATATCATTGAAGAATTCTTCAATACACGTAAATACAAACTCAAAAATGAAAAAGAATTTGCTAAGCTTGTCGGTAAAATTTTAGCACAAGACGTGATCGATGAAGAATCGGGTCTTGTCTTTGGTAAAGCCTCTGAAAAGCTGACTACAGCAATGCTTAAGCGCATCATGGATGCAGGTATTGATGTCATCCGTATCGCTGAAGATGCTGATGAAACAAGCCCAATCATCAAGATGTTAGCGAAAGATCCAACAGATTCGTACGAAGCGGCTTTGAAAGACTTTTATCGCAAAATTAGACCAGGCGAACCCGCAACTCTTTCAAATGCACGTTCAGCTATCATGCGCCTATTTTTCGATCCGAAGCGATATAACTTAGGTCGTGTAGGTCGCTATAAGCTTAACAGCAAATTGGGCTTTGAAATCAATGACGAAACACTCCAAACAGTGACTCTTAATAAAGAGGATGTCATTGGAGCCCTCAAATATTTGATCCAGTTAAAGAGCGGGAATCAAGATGCAACAGTCGATGATATCGATCACCTCGGCAATCGTCGCGTTCGTTCAGTCGGTGAATTAATCCAGAACCAATGCCGTATCGGCTTGGCTCGTATGGAGAAAATTATCCGCGAACGTATGAATTTATTCGATTTCTCTTCTGATACTCTAACACCAGGAAAAATTGTATCTGCTAAAGGTCTTTCCGGGGTCCTCAAAGACTTCTTCGGACGTTCGCAGTTATCACAATTTATGGATCAGACGAACCCTGTGGCGGAATTAACTCACAAACGTCGTCTTTCATCTCTTGGGCCAGGAGGCTTGAATCGTGATCGCGCCGGTTTCGAAGTACGTGACGTACATCCTAGCCATTACGGACGTATCTGCCCAATTGAAACACCTGAAGGTCCAAACATCGGTTTGATATCTTCACTCTCTTCTTTTGCGAAAATCAATGAATTCGGATTCATCGAAACACCGTATCGTATCGTTCGTGATTGTGTTGTCACTGAAGAAATTGAATACATGACTGCCGATCAAGAAGAAAGCTGTGTCATCGCTCAGGCTTCTGCTCCAATCGATGAATATAATATGTTCGCCGAGCCAATTTGCTGGGTGAGACATCGTGGTGAACAGTATGAAACTGACATCAAAAAAGTAACACATATGGACGTGTCGCCAAAGCAGCTCGTTTCTATCGTTACTGGATTGATTCCATTCTTAGAGCACGACGATGCGAACCGCGCTTTGATGGGCTCGAACATGCAACGCCAAGGCGTTCCATTATTGAAACCAGACGCTCCGATTGTTGGAACCGGTCTCGAAGCACGTGCAGCACGCGACTCAGGCGCTGTTTTAGTTGCTCAAGAAGATGGTGTTGTCGAATATGTTGACGGTATGAGAATTGTGGTATCGCCTCTTGACAACCGCCTAGAAAAGAAAACATATTTCCTTAAGAAATTTATCAGATCAAATGCTGGTACTTGCATTAACCAAAAGCCACTTTGCGAAGTGGGCGATAAGCTTAAAGCGGGTGACGTCATCGCTGACGGTCCAGCAACAGATAAAGGTGAAGTAGCTCTAGGTCGTAACGTCCTCGTGGCCTTTATGCCATGGTTCGGATATAACTATGAAGATGCTATCATTATCTCTGAAAAACTTCTAAGAGAAGACTATTATACTTCTATCTACATTGAAGAATTTGAGCTTACTGCTCGTGATACGAAATTAGGTAAAGAAGAAATCACACGCGATATTCCTAATGTTTCGGAAGAAACATTACGCAACTTAGGCGACGATGGTATTATACGTATCGGTGCTGAAGTTAAACAAGGGGATATCTTAGTCGGTAAAATTACTCCTAAGTCTGAAACAGAACTTGCTCCTGAAGAGCGTCTATTACGCGCCATCTTCGGTGACAAAGCATCTGATGTTAAAGATGCATCTCTTGTTGCTCCTCCAGGTACTGAAGGGGTCGTCATGGATGTTAAGGTTTTCAGCCGTCGTGATCGTCTTTCTAAAACTGATGACGAGTTAGTCGAAGAAGCATCAAAATTAAAAGACATACAGCGCGATTATAAATCGAAGCAAGCTGAACTTAAGACTGAAAAGCATGAACGCGTTGGGGCTATATTGCTCAACGAAGTCGCTCCAGGCGGGATTGTTCATCGCAAAACAGCTGAAGTCATCATCGATGAGAGTTCTGTCATTACTCAAGATCTGATTGAAGCATTAGAGAAGGAAAATGTTGAAGATCTTCTCATGCCAAGCAATGAGATCTACGACCTCCTCAAGCAAACATTGCATGATTACGAAATTGCAATGCAGACGATCGAAACTCAATACAAAGCTCAGCTCGAGTTTATGCGTAAAGGGGACACAGACCTAGATCCAGGCGTCATTCGCCAAGTGAAGGTTTATGTCGCATCTAAGCGTAAGCTACAAGTTGGGGATAAAATGGCTGGTCGCCACGGTAACAAAGGGGTAGTATCCAAAATCGTTCCAGAAGCGGATATGCCTTACTTACCAAATGGTCAACCGATTGAAATTATCCTGAACCCACTCGGCGTGCCTTCACGTATGAACATGGGGCAGCTTTTTGAAACTCATTTGGGTATTGCAGCTCATTATGCTGGTATATACGTAAAGAGTCCTGTTTTCGAAGGTTTCCCAGAAGAAAAAATTTGGGAAATGATGAAGCAACAAGGTTTACCTGAAGATGGTAAATTTTATCTCTATGACGGTTGTTCAGGTGAGCGTTTTGACAACACTGTTGTTGTCGGCTACATCTATATGCTTAAGTTGAGCCATTTGGTTGCCGATAAGATCCACGCTCGTGCCGTTGGTCCATACTCATTAGTGACTCAGCAACCATTGGGTGGTAAAGCTCAAATGGGTGGTCAGCGCTTCGGAGAGATGGAAGTATGGGCTGCGGAAGCTTATGGTGCCGCACACTTATTGCAAGAGTTGTTAACAGTAAAATCAGACGACGTTGCCGGACGCACACGTATCTACGAATCTATCGTTAAAGGGGAAAACCTACTCAGATCAGGTACTCCAGAGTCCTTTAACGTATTGATCAAAGAGATGCAAGGTCTTGGATTGAACGTTTACACTGAAACTGTTGCCGATAAATAAAACCTAAAAAGGTGAGTTATATACCACCCGCGCTCTAAAATGTGGATTTGGACTGCGCCAAAGTCCCGGGATTCAATGATCGTAAATGGGTCCATATTATTAATATTGACCCATTTACGAT
>JACDES010000183.1 GCA_013816265.1 Parachlamydiaceae bacterium
AGTCGGTCCATATTATTAATATTGACCGACTTGCGATCGACCAACCGCGGGAACTTTGGCTTAGTCCAAATGCCAATGTTGATCCAGGCCGGAGTATATACTTTTTAATTTTTTTGCATCACATTTAAACATAATCAAACACGTTGAATATACTCATCAGTTTTAGTGTCGACTTTAATAATGTCGCCTGTCTCTATAAAAGGAGGAACTTCAATGTGAGCTCCAGTTTCTAAAATGGCGATTTTGCCACCATTAATAGATTCTTCCCCGGAGGTGGTTTTTGCAACCATAAGCTCAAGAAACTGTGGTAGTTCAATAGAAAAAACAGTGTCGCCATAAAGAAATGCTTTTAATTCTACACCTTCTTTCAGGAAATTAACTTTATTTCCAATAATCTGCGAAGCGACTAAAACTTGATCCAAATTAACAACGTTTAAGAATAAATAACCTTCATCTTCTGGATAGAGAAATTCAAGTCGACATTCTGTCAATGAGACATCTTTGATTGGTTGATTTAATTTAAAGCTTTTTTCAACCACTTCTCCAGAAACCAAATCTTTCAATTTTGTTTTAATGAAAGGGGTTCCTTTAGGAACAGTCACTTTAATACTTGATTCTACTCGATAGAGCTTTCCGTTAATTGAAAGTGTCATTCCAGGGTTAATTTGATTACTTGTTACCATATTACCTTTCGTTGTGTTTTGCTTTTTCGATTAATCAAGACTTCTTGCAAGATTTTGTCCTCACAAGTTCCTCATATCTCTATTTTATTTATTTGCAGTTGCCACTTCACGCATATCTTTCACTGCTTTATCCAAGTCGAGATGTGTAAATAGGCTTGTTCCAGCTACAATAATATTAGCACCTGCTTCTACACATTCTCTTACATTTTCTAAATTTATTCCACCGTCAACTTGGATTCCAAAAGGCGGTAACTGGCTAGCCGCATCTTTTTTGGACGTTATTCCACCTTCTCGAATATCCAGCTTATCACATAACTCTCTTGTAAATCTGACCTTATCCAATACTTCTGGCATAAAAGCCTGCCCTCCAAATCCTGGATTAACAGTCATTAATAAAATCATATCACATTTATCTAAGTATTTCGGAATCATCGAGAGGGATGTATCAGGGCAAAAAGCAAGTCCAGCTTTTATTCCACATGTTCTTATGTATTTTAATGTCTCTTCAACGTCTTCAGTTGCTTCAAAATGGAAAGTAATTCTATCTGCTCCAGCTTCAACAAAACGTTCTACATAATCAAAAGGGTTATAAATCATCAAATGAACATCGAGAAAAATATCTGTTTCTCGATTGATGGCTGCTACGGCTTGTGGCCCCATTGTCAAATTAGGCACAAAATGACCATCCATGATATCAATGTGAATGGCATCAGCACCAGAGGCTTCGATCCGTTTAGCCTCCTCAGCCAATCGGCCAAAATTTCCAGCTAAAATTGATGGTGCAATTTTAATGTCTTTATAATCCATAGATGACTCTAATTAATGCTTTTCCTTCTCAAAGTCAGGCTCGGCTAAATTATTTCGAATTTCTACTTAGTAAAATTCCTTAACCTAAACTCAAAATGTAAAGATTTGACTTTAAAAATTATCCTGATATAAGATGCTATCATAGCATAATTTAAATAGTCAAATTTAATGTCAAAGCTTATCCTTCTCCACGGAATCAACTTCGATTCTTGCAAACCTATGATTAAACTAAAAAATTAAATCCCAACAAGTAAGAGTTTCAAAAATGATTTCCAGCTCAAAGTCGCGCTATATATCCACTGGACTTGCCATGTTTTCTATGTTTTTTGGAGCGGGTAATGTCATATTTCCACTTGTTATCGGCCAAATGGCTGGCGAAAAAGTCCCTTTTTCTTTGTTAGGTCTTCTCGTTACTGCCGTTGGCGTTCCTTTTATGGGTATGATTGCCATTATTCTTTTTCGAGGCAATTACCAAAGTTTCTTTGACAGAATGGGGAAATTACCTGCTGCAGTCATCATTGCTTGTATCATGTTGTTAATAGGACCATTTGGAGGGATACCGCGTTGTATTGCCCTCTCCTATTCAACCTTAAAAACATCTTGGGATGCCTTTCCATTTATTTTATTTAGCTTACTCGCATGTGTGATTGTATTTTTATTCACCTATCGTAAAAGTCGCACATTAACACTTTTAGGAAGTGTATTAACCCCCCTTCTGCTGATAAGTCTTTCGGTTATCATCATTTCTGGATTAATGACTCCATCCGAACTAGAACCATCGTCATTTTCTTGGTTAGAAGCCTTTAAATATGGATTTTTAGAAGGCTATAATACAATGGATCTTTTGGCTTCGTTTTTCTTTTCTACCATAATTTTTAATGGGCTAAAAAATTACTTTGACCCGAAAGAAGCAGATCATGATAGAAGTGTGTTTGTCCATTCTATCCAATCTAGTATTATTGGAGCGACACTATTATCATTGATATATATTGGTTTTAGCTATGTGGCAGCTTATCATGCCCATGCCTTGCAAATTACAGAACAAGATCAGTTGCTTGGCTCACTAACTTTTAAGATACTCGGTCCTTATGCTGGCCTTTTTGCTGCTATCACGATCGCTTTGGCTTGTTTGACAACGGCTATTGCTCTAGCTGTTGTATTCTCAGAATATCTTCAAAAAACAGTCTTCGATCATCGAATTACCTATATACAAGCTCTATTAGTGACACTTGTTGTGACTTTTGGCGTTTCTACTTTAGAATTTAAAGGAATAGTGAGATTACTTGCACCTATTCTACAAATAGTATATCCGGCCCTTATCGTACTCACGATATGTAATATATTATATAGATTGTATCACTTTAAACCCGTTAAAGTTCCTGTATATATCACTTTAGGTTTAGCAATTCTGTATTACATCTAGAAGCGTTCTAATCTTTGGAGATAAGCGTCAAATGTAGGCATGTAGACAAATATGGCGCTTCATAACAAAGCGAAAGAGGACTTTCGCACTCCAAACGCTGCGCGTAGCTTTGGAAATCTGTAGCATAAATATTTCTTACAGCTACGCAAAGCGTTTGGAGTGCGCGTGAGTTGCAGGTGTATTAACTTAGTCTCAAACGGTGAGATAAAGGTCTAACAATCTTTATCAAAACCTACCTATGCGGGTCCGTACCGGTATAGAAGTAA
>JACDES010000184.1 GCA_013816265.1 Parachlamydiaceae bacterium
AGTAATTACTTCTATACCGGTACGGACCCGCATAGGTAGGTTTTGATAAAGATTGTTAGACCTTTATCTCACCGTTTGAGACTAAGTTAATACACCTGCAACTCACGCGCACTCCAAACGCTTCGCGATTAATCCAGAAAAGCTATTTTGAAGTCTACGCGTAGCGTTTGGAGTGCGAAAGTCCTCTTTCGCTTTGTTATAGGGATGCTTTTTTGAAAAAAGTGTATTAATGTATTCTAGGTAAACTAAAATCCAGGAAAGCCTGCTGGTAATCCAGGCATTGTCGGTGTTTGTGCTTTAAGTTTTTTCTGTGCATCTTCATAAGCAGATTTTATCAACATTTCTAAACCTTCAACATCCTCACGATCTACACATTCTGGATTAATCTTAATTTGCTTAAGATCGCCATCTCCATTTAATGTGATCGACACTAGTCCCTGGCTAGAAGTGCCAACAGCTTCGATACTTTGTAACTTTCCTTGCAATTGCTGAAATTGTTGTTGAAAAACTTTAGCTTCTTTTTTCTTTTTAGAAAAACCTGTACCCATACAATTTCCTTATCTTAAAGTTGATTTTTTTTGATTTTTCCTTCCAATTCAACAGCAGCGAAGTGGAACAACGTATCATAATAGTGATTGGGCTTTTCAAGAGGTATCTCAGGACGCGGTTCTTTTTTCTCTGCGATTGGTGTCAGCTTTGTTGACTGCAAAGATTGCGGTTGTGTAGTTGATTTTGTCTGTTCGCTCTTTTTTATTCCTAAATCTGCCGGTGTCGGAGTAGGATCTACACTAATGGATGGATTGGGGCTAGCTTTTATCGAACCAACTGGAGCAACATTGACTATCGGAGGAGTTTTTACAATAGGAACAGGTGCGGGATGAGGTGTCGATTGAAGAAATGGTTTAAGTTCGACCTGTGCCGTAGGAATTGTCTTACTAGATAAAACCGTTTCAAATGATGGTTCTGGTGTATTGATCGATTTTTGGACTAATTTTGGAGATGGTTCTGGGTTATTTAAGCCTTTTTCATTTATTTGTTTTTCTAATTCACTCAAACGACGTACCAATAATTCAATAGGAAGACGGAAATGACTGCGCAGAATGTGGAGAAGGATGGCTTCTAACGCCATTTTATTTGAAGAGAAACGTAATTGATTTTGAGATTGGATTAAATAGTCTATTAGAGAAAGGCATTGTTCTTGTGAGTATAGACGGGCATGAGCCTCATACTGATCTCTTTCAGACGCTGGTATCGCTAACAATGGACTTCCTTTGCCAGACAATTGGATGAGTAGTATATTGCGAAAGTGTTCGATTAATCCCTCAACAAAATGCATTAAATCTTTTCCATGAGAGAACACATAGTGTGCAATTTCGAATGCTTTTGCTAAATTTCCTTCTTTCCCAGCTCTATCTAGCTCGAAGTATGTTTCTCTTGAGGTGAGGCCTAAAATAGCGTTTACAGAATTGGCTGTAATTTTGCCTTCTTCAAAGGCAAAGATTTGATCTAACAGTGACTCAGCATCTCTAAGGCCGCCTTCTGCTTGTTGTGCTAGCAAGCGTAAAGCCTCATCTTCGACTTCAAATCCCATTTGT
The DNA here is from genome assembly GCA_013816265.1 of Parachlamydiaceae bacterium. GTDB lineage: Bacteria > Chlamydiota > Chlamydiia > Chlamydiales > Parachlamydiaceae > JACDES01. The sequence continues at coordinate 1,596 of JACDES010000184.1, forward strand.
TTGGAAATGGAGTGAAGTTTTTCTTGAATTTTTTCTAAGGGAATACGACTAAGATTAAATCGTTGACAGCGGGATAATATTGTTGGTAATACTTTGTGAGGCTCTGTTGTGGCAAAGAAAAACTTAACTCTTGGAGGAGGTTCCTCTAATGTCTTTAAAAGGGCATTAAATGCCTCTTTCGTGAGCATATGAACTTCGTCAATGAGATAAATTTTATATTGACCTGAAGCAGAGGCATAACCCACATTTTCATTGATTTGTCTAATATCTTCAATCCCACGATGGGAGGCACCGTCTATTTCTAATACATCAAGGGAAGAGCCAGAGGCAATTTCACGACAGCTAGAGCATTGATTGCAAGGTTCTAGATCAGTAGTTAGTTGTTGGCAATTTAATGCTTTGGCAAGTATACGTGCGAGCGTAGTCTTTCCTGTACCTCTTGAACCACAAAATAGATAAGCTTGTGCTAATCGATTAAATTTTATCGCATTTTTCAAGGTTGTAACGATGGGATCTTGTCCGATGACATCTTTGAATGTTTGTGGGCGAAATTTGCGCGCAATGACTTGATAGTCAGACATAATATTTTGTGTTTTTAGGGTGATTAAAGTTGTCTTAGTTTACCCTGAATGACAAATTTATGCAAACGCCAATAAACAGTAAAATATCATTAACTTTTCTTTACTTCGTTCTTTTCTAATAATTTTTCTAACTTTTGTTGAACCGACAACATTTCTTTAGTTAAGCTTGATAATTTTTCTTTAACTTTAACAATTTCAACAGTTGGATTTTTTAATAATTCCGGATCTTTGGGGATAAGTTCTAGGGCTGCTTTAATGTCCTTCTTTAAATTCCCAATTTCTGTTTCATATTTCTTTTTATTTTGTGTGTTTTGTTTAAGCATTTCTGCAAATTTTTCAGCCTCAGCCTCATGAATTCGAGCTTTTGCTGTTTCTAATTGTTCAAGGACTTTTTTTATATCTTCGTCTTCTTTACCAGTGACTTTTACTTGAAAAAGATAGCTTACAAAATAGGCTTTATAATTTTTTATACTCTCATCGCTTGATAGTGATTCAGGCTTGATGGAATTTATTTTTGCTAGTACCGCTTCTCTAGATACATCTTTATTTATTTTCACAGTAAACTCTCTCGGAACACCAGCTCCTTGATTGGATTGAATCGTCGCCAAATTTTCCATTGCACTAGTAAATAAAATCATTAAAATTCTGTATTTTTCAGGTGCAAATCCCGTTATTTTTATTGATTCTGCGTTTATAGGAGTGGAATTAAAGCTATAAGGGAATTTCGAACTATTTGAAATCATAATTACACCTATATTAATAATTATTAATAAAATGTTTAGTTATTTCTTCTTTTAATAATATTATAATATAAATTTGCAAATTACGCAATAAGACAGCGAAATTAACAGAAAATAAATGATAAGTGACTTATACCAACCTCTAGTTAAAATTTCCCATTTTGACTGCGCCAAAGCCCCGGGGTTGAATGATCATAAGTCACCCCATATTTTCTAATATTGGGTGACTTATGATC
>JACDES010000120.1 GCA_013816265.1 Parachlamydiaceae bacterium
GAACTTAAGCTTACGAATGTAGCACGGGCCAGTCTTGAAGAATTGTGTTTGGATTATGAGGATTTTTTACGTCAGAAGCAACTGCCTTTATGGGAACGTTCTGATCCACGTCGACAAGAAATAAGTCGTCAACGATTTAGCACCGCAGATCAATTTTCAATATTCGTTAGAGAGATGAGTCAGAAGCAGCAGGGAAGCATTCCTGAAATTGCTGCAAATGGTGCACTTGTTTTGCTTTCAGTGACATGTAATCTGCTAAATCGACAGATTACTGCTCAAGCAGAAGCTTTTCAGAATGAGGGTGGTTTTACCGAGCGTCTTTATAGAACGAGAAAAGCAGCTCAACAGCACCCCTAATTTCATGTCCATACAGTCCATAAAGTCCATAAAGTCCATAATTGTCCATATCGTCCAACAAAAAAGACAGATCAATAGATCTGGCTTTTTTGTTTTTTTTGGAAGGCGCATTTTCAGGATTATGGGGTGCATCAAAACCAAAGAACTCTCTTTCAATTGAAAGATCAATATCTTCTGAAAAACGATCAATCAAGCCATATACTTTTGAAAGAGATGTACCTCCTTTAAAGGTGAGATACGGTTTCATATTCTCTAGCGAAAACAACCTTTTCAAAACCCATACGACCCAATAGTCTTTTTCAATAATCTCAAAAGGCATGTTCTTGATATCAATGGAAGCTCTGAAAAAAAGTTCTCGCTCATCTTGAGGTAAAAGGTAGATCTCATTCATGGTTTAATACCGATGACTTCAAAAACAAGAGTTCTTATCCAGGCTGGAGCGAATTTTATGTTTTTTCTAATTTCTTCTTCAGTCGAATCTTTGAGTAATTTCGCCATTTGCATTTGCATTTTGTTGTCGATGTGATCTTTTCCCAGATTTTTTAACGCTTGTATTAGAAGACCTTCTCTAGTCCCGGCAGAAAGCATGTTCTTTTTTGTAGTTTTTTTGAAAATGATTTCTTGATTGCCAACTTTCACTTTTTTAGATGCTCCTTCCTTAAGAAATATAATTCGGCCTGGAACTTGTGTGGAAAAGCCTACTAAATTTGCCGCATGAGCGCCTGCAGGTTGAATTAGCACACTATCTTTTTCAGCAATTGCTTTGGCTACTTTGTTGACATCTGGAGGGATAATGCCCAGTAGATCATGCTTTTTTGGATAGTCATATAAACCCTGCGCCAGCCTTCTTATAAAGCTTTGTTTCTGAAGTTGGGAGAGGGCTTTTCTAATAGAAATATCGCTACCCAAATCTGCAAAATGCATAGGAGTAAAACACCAGCCACTGCCGTGTTCGAGAATCCTATTTTTTATTTTATTTTCCATACTTTCGCGCATGCTGCCAACCTCATTTTTTCACAAAAACATAGTAGTTTTTGTGAAATTTAGATATGATTACCCAAACAATATAGCTTTGGAATGGTAATCAAAAGCTAGATCATGGGGATATAGAAATGGCTATAGTTAAAGCAACGATTTTCTTTGAAAAACGCTTTTGGGTCGGAACCTTTGAACGGACAGATAAAGAAGGATATTCTGTAGCAAGACATATTTTTGGTGCCGAGCCTTCAGATCACGAGATTCATGAATTTGTTCTTAATCATTATCAGGAACTAAAGTTTGGCGAGTTGAAAGAAGTAAATATCCAAATTCAACGCATGAATCCTAAACGGATCCAACGCGAAATTCGTCGCGAAATGGAAAAAATTAAAGAGACGACAAAGCCTTCGAAAATGGCGCAAGATTATATAAGGGAGGAGATAGAAAAGAATAAAAAACAGAAAAAGATTTTAAGCAGTGTCGAAAATCAGAATGTCAAAGATGAGCAGTTTGCAATAAAGCAACAAAAGAGAAAAGAAAAACATCGAGGACACTAATCATTGAAAAAAATTGATAATGGTAATATGAAAATGGAGTTTAATTTCAAAGAAGCGTTCAATCCCGAAGAATACCTTTATTTTTATCGGGATATTCTTACTCACGAGAGATTGAAAAAAGAATTAGATTTTTTAGTGAAGTATACTGAATTGAATGAACCATTAGAAATTCTCGATCTTGCCTGTGGTCATGGGCGTCATGCCAATGCTTTAGCTCAACTTGGTCACAAAGTGACTGGTATCGATATTACAGAAGGCTTTCTCAAGTACGCTAGAGAAGAAGCATCAAAGCTAAATGTAGAAGTAAATTACATTAATCAAGATATGAAAGAGCTGAAGTTTAACAATACAAGCTCGGGTCGAATTACAATGGCCCTCAATAGAGGTGTTTTTCCATTTTTATTTCGCGCATTAATATCAGCACCCGCTTCGATAAGCTTTTCTATTGTTAGTTTTCTTTCGTTTATAAAGATAGGTTCTCGAAATTGCACTTCATGATCTGAGATGGCAATGTGTAGGGGGGTATTCTTTTCGCTATCGTGGCAGTTGACGTTACAACCATTTTGAATCAATCCAAGAATCAAATCCCATTGATTTTTCTTGAGGGCCTCAATAATTGCATTTGGTGCTGTCATGGTCTCTCACAAGGTTTGTTGTTTTTATCATAAGGTGGTCAGACAAATTATTCAAGGTGGAAAGTTGAAGCTTTCGTCCCAACTACGGAAGTTTTGTCCACGGACGATATGGACAGTTATGGACTATATGGACAAATATGGACAAATATGGACAAATATGGACAAAAATGGACAAAAATGGACAAAAATAAATTTTATTTTGCAGAAATAAAAAAACAATTATACAATTATAGCTTAACAAAGCAGGTGGGACATGGAGAACTTGATTCCTAAGCATGGTGGTTATCGTCAGCTTAAAACTTTTCAGCTTTCTCGCTTGATTTTTGATATTACAATTCGATTTTGTAATAAGTTCATTGGTGTACGCAGCCGGACACATGATCAAATGGTTCAGGCAGCTCGTTCTGGTGTGCAGAACATTGCTGAAGGTAGTCAAGCTTCAGGAACTTCTAAGAAAACTGAACTTAAGCTTACGAATGTAGCTCGAGCTAGTCTTGAAGAGTTGTGTTTGGATTATGAGGATTTTTTACGTCAGAAGCAACTGCCTTTATGGGAACGTTCTGATCCACGTCGACAAGAAATAAGTCGTCAACGATTTAGCACCGCAGATCAGTTTGCAATATTTGTTAGAGAGATGAGTCAGAAGCAGCAGGGAAGCATTCCTGAAATTGCTGCAAATGGTGCGCTTGTTTTGCTTTCAGTGACATGTAATCTACTAAATCGACAGATTACTGCTCAAGCAGAGGCATTTCAGAATGAGGGTGGGTTTACCGAGCGTCTTTATAGAACTAGGAAGGCTGCTCAACAGCACCCCTAATTTCTTGTCCATAAAGTCCATAAAGTCCATACAGTCCATACAGTCCATTACTTTGCCCATTATTTTGTCCATATCGTCCAATAAAACAAAAAAGCCAGATCAAAAGATCTGGCTTTTTTGTTTTATTGGAGGTGGAGAGAATCGAACTCTCGTCCTTGGCAAACTACGTATTAACCACTACATGCTTAGCATCCTGAAAGTTAACTGACTCCCATGCAGGATACAACATTAGAATCAGTTTGCTTCATTTGATCTTAAACTTCACTCCCTAGAAGCTCGGAAGTGGGTTCATACCAAGTTAATTAAAACGATAGGTTCCAAACCCCTTGGTCCAGTTTTGGATTATCGTACTACTAAGACTATTAGGTCTTAAGCAGCATTTGCAAACACCATTTCTTCAGATTCCTCTAAAGCTCTAGCATTAGCAAACATATTACCATTGTTGGCATTTATAGTTTTATCGGATTATTAAGGAGGCCAACCGACGTCCTCCGCATGCAATCAATAGTTCATTCCCTAGTCGAAACCGGGACACCCCCATTAATCATAACCTAATTATAGCAATTTAGAACATTTATTTCCATTGTTTTTATGATCGAACATGAATATAAAAATATTAAAAATAAAGTTTCCAGGACAGCAAAGCTGGGTAATATTACTGGAAATAAGCCTTCGTAATTAAACTCTATGAATATTTCTACCTAAATTCTTGAGTCCTTTATTTGGCTTTAATGATTTGTCAATCGCTTTTAGCTCAAGCCTAATTTTATGCAACTTATCAAGTTCGTCATTGGCTCTTCGTTTCTCTTCTAGTAAAATTTGTAAATTAGGGCCAGCTTTTGAAATCAATTTATCCAATTTCTTTTTACTAAGTTTTAACGTATTTATTTCAGAGATGATTTGGAGTAATTTCTTCTGTGCTTTTTCATGATTTTTGACTTTATCTAAATCAGGAAGGTGCTTTTCATCAAAATTAATTTCATTTTCAATCGTTTGGACTAATTTAAAAACAGGGGCAAGAGGCTCAGATGGAGGATTAAAACGAGCCCTAACTTCCTCAAATTTTTTACTAGAACTTTCAATGTCTTCTTTAAATTTTTTTAAAAAAACTTCAAATCCTGGATGTTCAATAATATCAACTGCTGGATCTTTCGTTTTTGGAATGTTCAAAATACTAACCATTTTATCTAAACCATCCAATACCCCCTCCTCTATTTTTTTTATTTCAACTAAGAGCACATCATATAACTTTAAAAGATCCTCTCTTGTTTTTGCATCTCTAATAGATACATAGATTGGACTTTCTCTTAAGCTTCTGAGTTGATTGTGTAACCCATTAAGCATCACACCTACTTCTGCATCATATGGTTTGGATAAATAATAAAGGTTATAAGACGGATCCGATTGAAAACGACGTACGTCAATATTACACCAGGAGAGCATATTTGGTAACCAATAATTATTTAGTGACCCTAAGAATCCAGAATACCCTAGCGGCGAATTTAAGGGGAGTGTTAAACTTTGAAATAACGATAAAATCGTTCCTCTTTCTTTATCTTTAATAAGTGTTGGACCTACTTCAATAGGTACGCTTATTGATGAATTGAAACCATTTACTCCATTTGTTCCTTGGATACCCATAAATTCCCCCTATATATTATTCATTACCTAAAATTATTAGTTAATTAAAATGGAATATTAAAATGTGTAAAACAAATTAACACAATTTTCCATAATCGAATTTCATTGTCATCCAACTTTTATTATATTCATTAAATAATTAATTTGATAGTGTTAAATGAATTAATTTCTGGAATTTAACAATTTTGATGATGTTTGTTGTAAATAATATTATTAAATTAATTCGGCTAGGTTTTTATTGAAGATTAACGAATATGACCTATTCATTTACCCTTCAGAACACTAGACTTTAACCTCAATAGTCTGTATATTTATGCCCATTAAGAATTTAAAAATCCTCAGTATAGAGCACCCATATGTTTGAAGAATTACCCCCTTTATCAATCGATGAAAGAGAAAAGAATATACTAAATTTTTGGGAAACGAACAAACTCTTTGAAAAGTCAATTGCTAATCGAAAATCAGCCCCCTTATTCAATTTTTATGATGGTCCCCCTTTTGCGACGGGGCTTCCACACTATGGTCACCTGTTAGCCGGCACAATCAAAGACGTTGTTTTGCGATATAAAACCATGAAAGGATTTTATGCTCCACGCCGCTTTGGATGGGATTGTCATGGTCTCCCGGTAGAAAATGAAATCGAAAAATCACTCAATCTCTCCGGCGCCTACGATATCGAAAAGTTTGGTATTGCTAATTTCAATGAAGCCTGCAGAAATATCGTTTTACGCTATACCGAAGAATGGAAATCCACCGTAAAGCGGATGGGTCGTTGGGTCGATTTTAATCAAACTTATCGCACAATGGATCTACCCTTCATGGAATCGGTGTGGTGGGTATTTAAAGAATTGTATAATAAAGGACTTGTTTACGAAGGGTTAAAGGTTATGCCTTTCTCTGCTAAGCTAGGAACGCCATTATCTAACTTTGAAGCTTCTGAAAATTATAAAGATATTGACGACCCTTCATTGACAGTTGCTTTTAGAGTCGTTAATGAGTCCAATACTTACATATTGGCATGGACGACAACTCCATGGACATTAATATCAAATTTAGCTCTTATGGTAGGACCTGAAATTGAATATGTTAAAATTAAAGATGTAGCGACCCAACGTAACTATATCTTGGCTAAACAACGTTTACCGGCTTATTATAAGGAAGAAAAAGATTACGAGGTATTATCCTATTTTAAGGGTAAAGAATTAGAAAGGCTTCACTACGAACCGTTATTGCCTTATTTTGCCGATCATGCGAAACAAGGTGCCTTTAGGGTTATATTGGAAAGCAGTGTCTCAACAGAAGATGGTACAGGTATTGTCCATTCCGCTCCTGCTTTTGGCGAAGTTGACTTTTTTGCATGTCAACGCGAACACATCGAACCGGTCTGTCCTGTAGATAACAATGGTCAATTCACAGACATAATTCCTGAATATAAGGGCATTTTCGTTAAAGATGCCGATAAAGATATCATCCGTCGACTCAAGCAAGAGAAAAAGGTCATCCAGCATGGAACCTATCGTCACCGTTATCCATTTTGCCCAAGATCTGATACCCCGCTTATCTACAAAACTCTTAAAACGTGGTTTGTTTCTGTTGAAGTCCTTAAGGAACGTTTGCTTGAGGCCAATAATAAAATCCATTGGATGCCATCTCATATTCAACAAGGGCGATTTGGAAAATGGCTAGAAGGCGCTCGTGATTGGGCGATAAGTCGAAATCGTTATTGGGGAACTCCGATACCTCTATGGAGAGCAGAAGATGGAGAAATCCATGTTCTAGGAAGCATTAAAGAACTCGAAGACCTTACGAAGGCAAAAATTAAAGATTTACATCGCCATTTTATTGACGATATGACTTTTGAAAAAAATGGAAAAGTCTTCAAGCGTATTCCTGAAGTATTTGATTGCTGGTTTGAATCGGGGTCGATGCCATATGCTCAAAACCATTATCCTTTCGAGAATCAACAACTATTCGATCAGAATTTTCCTGCTGACTTCATTGCCGAGGGCTTAGATCAAACGCGCGGTTGGTTTTATACCTTGACAGTGCTTGCCTGCGCATTATTTGATCAGCCGGCTTTCAAGAATGTCATCGTCAACGGCCTTATTTTAGCTGAAGATGGTGCCAAGATGTCGAAACGTCTAAAAAATTATCCCGATCCAGTTGAAATCATCCACCAATATGGTGCCGATGCAATTAGACTTTATATGTTAAATAGTCCAGCTGTGAAAGCAGAAGATTTATCGTTCTCAAAGAGCGGTGTCGAGCTTGAATTACGCCAAGTCTTATTACCGTTATGGAATGCCCATAGTTTTTTTGCTACTTATGCCCGCATCTATAATTGGAAACCCAATGGGAAGGAAACAAAACCAGAGCAATCAATAGATCAATGGATTTTATCGCTTCTTAATAAGCTGATTCATGAAGTGGAATTAGGGATGAATGATTATGATTTATCACGTGCTGTTGAGCCATTTGTAGCATTTGTTGATCAAATAACGAATTGGTATATTCGACGGTCTCGTCGTCGTTTTTGGAATGAGAAAGAATCCCCGGATCGTACTCAGGCTTTTGAGACTCTCTATCATGTTCTGATCGAATTATCAAAAATTGCTGCCTCCTATATCCCTTTTATTGCAGATTCAATTTATCAAAATCTTCGAACAGAGAAGATGCCTGAATCAGTCCATTTATGTGATTTCCCTGTTTACAAGGCATCTTGCCGTAATGAAAAGCTTGAATCGGAAATGGCAGCCGTACAGATCACTGTGAGTCTAGGGCATGGTTTGAGGAAAGAGCACAAACTAAAAGTGCGTCAGCCACTTGCTGCTGCCTATATTGCATCTGGAGATCCAGCGACATTAGCATCTTTAAAAGAACAAAAGAATTTGATCGAAGATGAGTTAAATGTAAAAGAAGCGTTTTTTACTCATAACGAAGAGGAATTTGTTAGCCTCAAAGCTAAACCGAATTTCCGTGTATTGGGCAAGAAGGTTGGCAAATTGATGAAATCCGTACAGGAAGCTGTAGATAAATTTGGTCAAGAGCAGCTTCTCACATTACTGAATGGTAAAAACGTGACAATTGAAGTTGAAGGGGAGAAGATTACATTAACTCCAGAAGACATTCAAGTTGAGAGGTCTGTACATGAAGGCTTGGTAGCCGCTAATGAAGGCGCCATCACGATTGGATTGGAAACACGACTAAATGAGGATCTCTTACTTGAGGGGTTATCACGCGAAATTGTTAATAAAATCAATACGATGAGACGTGAAGCCGATTTTGCGGTGACGGATCGTATAAAAATTCAGATGCAAACGACAGATCGCGTAAAGCATTGTTTTGAGCTTTATAATGATTACATAAAGCAAGAGGTTCTTGCCGTAGACATACAATTTGGCCCTTGTAATGGGACTGAATGGGATTTAAACGGAGAACTTACGATAATTGCAATTTATAAAGTCTAGAAAAAATTAGGCAATCAACTCAAAACTAAGAAAAAACCTACTAAATGGCGGTTTTTTCTTAGTTTTCGATATCATTCATACCCACGTTGTCCAACTGCGGAGCAGTTAAATAGTGGTAGCCAGGGGTTGCGCAGCCCTGAAACCCATGATTCGCGTAAAAATTTTGAAAGGTAGTGAGCAACCATTTAAGTATAGTTCTATGGCTGTTCTCATTAATTTTGTTTACATAATTCTCTTTGTTAGCTCGAAAGAGCGTCTGTTCAAAGCCCAGAGTGACCAGAGGGAACTCTGGGTAAAATAAAAAAAAAGATCAGAGCCCGTTTCAGGGCGATTCAAATACGTGATGTTACATAAATACACATCTTACTAACCACTCATTTGTGTGATGATCCAAAAATATAGAATTATTTAAATACCTTATATTATAAGAAGCAGTAACATATGCTCTGGTTTAGGTTGGAAAAAAACTACGCGAATCATGGGTGAAAGGGGCAAGTTACCCCTGGATAACATAAAAAAGAATATCGAACTGCGGATGCAGTTCAATAAATTACGTGATGGAGACTAACGCAATTATTGAACTGCATCCGCAGTTCGATTTTTCTATATATACCACGTTCGGGTAGCTTGTTAATTTTTTTGCGCGTGAAAGCTCCCGCGGTTGAGCGATCGTAAGTCACCCAATATTAGTAATATGGGGTGACTTACGAT
>JACDES010000018.1:0-29037 GCA_013816265.1 Parachlamydiaceae bacterium
AGAAACACGTACGCCGGTAAATATGGGGAAATGACCCCATTGCGATAACGGGGAGGGCAGGCTAGGCCTGTTCCTTACCCGCTGAAAGTCCTCTTTCGCTTTGTTATAAAGCGCCATATTTGTCTACATGTCTAGATTTGACGCTTACCTCCAAAGGAGTTCGCCTTCATTAATTGAATTTTATTCTTATTTTGACAACATTGGGCTTTGAACTGATGCTCTCCGAGCTTTTGCTAAAATTTAATATTAAAGCAAAATTTGGCAATCATCCATTCCTCTTTCGTATGTATCACCAAAACCTTTGTTGCTAAGTTGGATTTCGAAATTATTTCATCTCCGACACAATTTTCATTTAAACTTTTATCTATCTCTACTCCCATAAATTCTAATCCTTTACAAGCATTCTCACGAATTGCTACAGAATTTTCACCAATACCTGCAGTAAAACTGATCACATCCGCTCCTTCTAACTGTGCTATGTAAGCACCTATATAACTTTTAAGTCGATAGACATACATATCGAAGGCTAATTTAAAATCTAATTCTTGCTGACGCACTATTTCACGCATATCGGATGTTCCACAAATCCCCTTTAAACCCGATTTAAAATTAAGAATTTCGTCAAGGCTTTCAATAGTTTGCTTCTTTTCTCTAAGTAAATATAATAGAATCCCTGGATCTATCGATCCACAACGGGTTCCCATCATCAGCCCTTCCATTGGAGTAAATCCCATCGACGTATCTATACTCACCCCATTTTTTATGGCACAAACCGATGATCCATTTCCCAAATGGCAATTAATAATTTTAAGTGTGTTAATATCTTTATTCAATATTTTTGCTGCCCTTTCGGAACAATATTGATGACTGATACCATGAAATCCAAACCGCTGAATTCCATCCTTCATCCAGGTCATCGGTAAAGGATATGTTTTGGCAACATCAGGCATATTAGCATGAAAGGCAGTATCGAAAACAGCGACCTGAGGAATATCTGGAAAATGTTTTTCCATGATCTTAATGCCTTCCAAATCTGCTGGATTGTGTAGAGGGGCTAGTGGGATTAATTTTTTGATTTGTTCTTTGACTCTTGGGGTGATTAAAATGGGTTTTTGAAGTTCTCTTCCGCCATGAACGACTCGATGTCCCACTCTTTCAATATCTGAGGATCCTGATATCACCTTAGTGTCCCCTTTCCACAAACTTTCTAACAAGATTTGGAGGCCGTCATCTTTTGAAATGCCGTCTAAATTTTGATTAATTTTTTGTTTATTAGGAACTTGAATAGAAAGCGAAGGAATTGATTGTCCCCAATCGATTACCCCATTCCACATGGGATCGACAGGGCGATCATTAATGATATTAAAAAGGGATAGCTTATATGTGCTTGAACCCGCATTTACAACAAGAATCAACATCGCTCAATCTATTGTTTATATTTTAGGTCAAAGCCAAAGCGACTTTTAACGCTTTATCAACTTGAAGCATTGTTTCTTTATCTAAAGAGTGTATTTTTCCATCCAATCGTTGTTTGTCAATGGTTCGAATTTGATTTAGTAACACCTTCCCTTCTTTATTTTTTATAAAGATTCTGACTTGAAAGGGATAAACAGTTTTAACGGATGATGTTATAGTAGCAACAGTAACTCTTGAACTTACTTCATTCCCTTCATCACTTGAAATGAATAAAAAAGGTCTTTTTTTATTCATTTCCGTTTCCACGGTTTGGTTCCAAATTTATCCAATATACATCACTTCTTTTTGGAAAATTACTCATCCTAATCCTCTCCGTCTAATGCTGCCCAATCATTGATGGTTTCTTTTAAATCGGGGTCATTTTCCGCTTCTTTAAAAGCGGCTTTAAGAGTGTTCTTTTCTTCTTCTAAAGCTTTTTCAATTGCCTTAGTAACAAATTTGCTTAGCCCTCTTTTTTCTACGAAAGAATGAAGGAGTATATTGATATTTTCAGGAATCGAAAATGTAACGTTTATTGTCCTCATAGTGTTACCTCCAACTATTATTATATTGGATACATATATATTGTCTAAGTATATATTTTAGTATTGATTACCTGAGAAGTCTTTTTTCTTTCAAATCAAATTATATTCCTGAAGTTTATCGCGCAATGTTTTGACACTGATACCAAGAGTTTCAGCGGCTTTTGTACGATTCTGATGCTTTTGCATCGCTTCAATGATGAGTTGCTTTTCAAGCTCTTGCATGCTTACATCGGCTGTTCCTTTTATACTCGGTCCATCCAAATAAAGATGATCATTATAAATAACATCTTCGGTATCCATAACAACAGCACGTTCAATCACGTTCGCCAACTCACGAATATTTCCGGGCCATCTGTATTGTATCAATTTCTTTTTCGCTTCGGCACTCAATTTCTTCTTAGCTGTATGATTTTCTAAGCATATCTGCTCAATAAAATATTCTGCTAATGGAATGATGTCTTCAACACGATCTCTCAGGGGAGGAAGCATAATCGGTACGACATTTAGGCGATAATATAAGTCTTCACGCAAAATTTTATTTTCAATCGCTTCTTTAACGTCACGATTTGATGTTGAAATCAATCTTACATCTACTTTAACGGGCTTTGTTCCCCCAACTCTTTCAAATTCTTGCTCTTGTATAACTCTCAACAGCTTAGCTTGTAAATTCAAGGGGATTTCTGTGATCTCGTCCAACAAAAGAGATCCTTGGTTGGCAAGCTCAAATCTCCCTAAACGTTTTGCAGCGGCACCTGTAAATGAACCTTTTTCATGACCAAAAAATTCAGATTCAACCAATGTATCTGGAACGGCAGCACAATTCACTTTTATAAAAGGTTGATTAGATCGTAATGAATTGTAATGTATTAAGTGGGCAATGACTTCTTTTCCTGTTCCAGTTTCTCCATTAATGAATACGTTAGCATTGCTCTTTGCTACCTGTTCTACATCTTTAAGAATTTTTTTCATTACAGGGCTTTCAGCCACAACTTTATGAATATATCCATTTGTACTTACTTGCTGACGTAAGTATTGATTTTCCTCAACTAAGGCTATATGTTGACCAGCTTTCTCGATATTTGCTATTAAACTTTCTAGAGAAAATGGTTTAATTAAATAGTGAAATGCACCTGCTTTCATTGCTTCAACAGCATTTTCAATAGTCCCATAAGCGGTGATGACCATTACTAATGTACTTGGTGAAAGCTCTTTTACCTTACGTAGTACATCCATTCCGCTTAGACCCGACATCTTCATATCGGTGATGACCATATCAAAAGATTGTTCTTCAAGTATCTTGATGGCCTTTTCGCCATTCTCCGCCCCAACAGCATCGATTCCTTTTCTTTTTAGCGCTTCTATTAGAAAATTGCGCATTATCACTTCATCATCAACAACTAATATTTTTTCAATAGACATGTATGACCCCGCGTATGAGGATGTAAATATTCTAAGATATTTTTAAAGGAATTTTAATTGTAAATAAAGTCCCTTTTCCAATTAATGATTGAACTTCGATTGCTCCGCCATGTGTTTGAATAACTTTATATACTTCAGATAAGCCCAATCCATTACCAGATTCTTTAGTAGTAAAAAAGGGTGAAAAAATTTTGTCCAAATTTTCTTGAGGTATGCCAACACCAGTATCTTGAACTTTAATTATCGCATGTTCTTCAATTTTTTCCAATTCAATCAGGAGATTTCCACCATTTGGCATTGCTTGCAATGCATTGACAAGTAAATTAAGCATGGAAGATTTGAATAATTGAAGATCGATAGGAACCACTAAGTTCGGTAATTCTGAATGAAACTGACATTTCGTCCCAGGACTCAATGCTTGATCTGCTTGAACAAGCTGTAACATTTCATTCATAAATGGAATGAGATCGATAGATTCCAGGTGTGATTGAAAGGGGCGTGCATAATTTAAAATATTCGAAACAAAGCTGCTCAAATGATCCGTTCCCTCAACAATTTGTGTCGCCATTTGTTGTAAATCTGGGCGATCCTTCAAATCTTGTTGCAACAAAGTAGCAAATCCTTTAATTCCGCCTAATGGATTTCTAATTTCATGAGCCATGCGAGCAGCGATTTCACCTAAATCCTTGAGTCGCTCTTGCCGGTTGGCGACCATCTGCAGCTTTCGAAATTCTGTGATATTACGAACCAATATCAACAATCCTTGAATTAAAACAGGTGTATGCCTTTGATTTGCTAACGCACATACGTGGCTTGTCATTCCTACAAAAGTCGTTTCAATTTCAATTTCGACATTTTTTTCTGGTGAAGAGGCAAAAGATGCAAACGCTGTTTTGGGACATTTTTTTGTTTGTAGTGCCTCTTTCAAGGAAAAGCCTAAAGCATTATCGGGGAAAAAATCCCAAAACGAATGCATCAACAATTGCGACGATGGAATTCCAAAAATTGACTCGGCATTTATATTATAAGTAGTGACTATTCCATTCAAATCGATGAATAGAATTCCTTGAGAGATGTGTGATAATATAGCCTCAAGATAACTTGAAACGAAATCGAGCTCTGCAACTTTGCCATAAAGTTGTGATTGAGAATCTTGTATAGCCATTTGAACTGAATGATATTGCTGTTCCAAGCTCTTAAATGCTAACTCGAGACGTTCAGTTTCTAAATAAAATTGTTTAAATGAGGGCTCTAAAGTTGTTTTTTCTTCTTTTGAGATAGCGGGATCTGCCATATAAATCAAAACTCAGGTTATTACATTCGAAACCTTCATTGTATCAAAAGAGAAATAAAACCAATAGAAGGAGTTGCAAAACTCAAAAAAAGAGGGCATTTGAGAGATTTTTCCCTGTTATTTTGATCTCTTTTCAGATAAAATGAATTGTTAGTTGCAAAAAATTCGATACTTTTGACATAATTTGCACTTGCGATCACACAAATTAAACAATCGCAGTTAATCCAGGCGTTGATTATCATCTGTCAAAATTGTTCAGTATCATCTGTCAAAATTGTTCAGATTGTATTTTGGATATCGAGAGGTGTCAATCAATGCTTGGTTTTATTAATCGCTAGGAGATAAAATGGCTCGTTATACAGGTAGTAAAAATCGAATTGCACGTCGCTTTGGTGTTAACATATTTGGGCGCGCGCGCAATCCTTTGCTGCACAAATTAAACCCACCCGGACAACACGGAGCTCGTCGTCGCAAGAAGTCCGATTATGGTTTGCAGCTAGAAGAAAAACAAAAGCTGAAAGCAATCTACGGAATGATCAGCGAAAAACAATTAGTTGCTTACTTCAAAAAGGCTCTTTCTTTAGAAGGCAACACAACAAACCACTTTACAGCAATGTTAGAGTGCCGTTTAGACAACATCGTATATAGATTAAAGTTTGCTAGTACCATCTTTGGTGCTCATCAGCTCGTTTCTCACGGACATATTCTAGTCAACGGAAAGAAAGTGGATCGTCGCTCTTTCCAAGTGAAGCCAGGCATGGTGATTTCTATAAAAGAAAAATCTCGCAAAATGAAAGCTATTATCGAATCATTGGATAATCCTAATCACCCCGTTCCAGATTACTTATCTTTAAATAAAGATCAGTTCTCAGGACAATTATTAGCGACTCCATTGCCAGAGCAAATGCCTTGGCCAATCGAAATTAGCTTACCTGTGATCACAGACTTCCTCGCACATACAACCTAATCGCGATCACAAATTTCATCCCCTTTGTTAAAGACGATTACCCCGGTAATCGTCTTTTTCTTTTTAGCGGTCTATTATGATAAAAAAAATATTCGTCTTCTTAATTCGCATTTATCAATACACCATCAGTCCATTAATTGGAAAAGTCTGTCGTTTCGAACCTTCATGCTCTCAATATGCTGTTGACACAATAAAAAAAGATGGGGCGTGCAAAGGCAGTTGGCGAGCGCTCAAAAGAATATGTAAATGTCACCCATGGCATCCAGGTGGCTTCGATCCGCCATAAGTTGACTACTGATTTTTTTTGTTCCCACGGGCGTTTTTTTATGACATAGATCTATAGATTCAACCTTTCTTTTTGACATTTAATAAGCCGAATTGTACAATTAGTACATAAGGAGGTGGTATTATGTCAACCACAATGAATTCATCCCAAGCCAGAGAGCATTTTCCAGAACTAGTGAGCGAGGCAGCGTTTGCGAAAAAACGATTTATTATTACACGAAGAGGTAAAAATCTTGCTGCTGTTATTCCTATCGAAGATCTTGAAATGATAGAAGCATTGGAAGATAAAATAGATCTTGAAGACGCCAGAAAGGCTCTTATTGACGTAAAAAAGAATGGTTCTATTCCATGGAAAAAATTAAAGGCTAAACTTGGTTTATGAAATATGAAGTGGAGGTTTCTAAAGCCGCTGAAGATTTTTTGAATACCGTAAGTAAAGCTGATGCAATTCGAATTGGTAAAAAAATCGATAAACTAGAAGAAAACCCTCGCCCTAATGGCGTAGAAAAACTTTCTGGAGAAGAAAATATTTATCGAGTACGATCAGGTGATTATCGAATAATTTACACTATTGATGATAAAATTCTTCACATTCTTGTATTTAAGGTCGGACACAGAAAAGAAGTATACCGAAAATTGTAATTCACTTTTCTTCCTTTTATTTTTCAGAAACAAAAGGGCCGTACAATTAGATCGAAATATATAATCTCGATTTTCAAGTACGGCCGATTAACCTGAATTTTGCTTTGTTATTTATCTACAACCAAAGTTTCAGGACTATTAACACAGCCCCTGAATAATTCAGTCATATTATCTCCACTTCCATCGAGAATAACATAAAAATAGCTACGATCAAATTTTAGAGTAAGGGGTTTTTCCGGTGACGGAGCCGATTTCGTACACATCAGCGCAGTCACAGCGGCTGCTTGCGTCCCCTTCTCATCATTTGATATAAATGTTTTATGTAACATCGATATCACAAACTTTGACATATCCTTAAAGTTAACAACCAATGGATCAATATCATACAATGGAAGCCCCATATCACTCATGGTCTTCGTGAGATCCATTTCATAAGTCATACGTGTTTTTGGAATCGAAAGATTTACAAGTTGGTTTTTCGCATATGGACGAACAGAGTTAAGAGCATCAAAGCCCCACCCCTTCTGTAAATCTTTTAAAGCTTCTAAAGTATTTTTCTTAGGAAGAATGATAAGTTGAGTGACTTGACGTCCTTGTGGTAGTCTATACGGCATTTCAACAAAAGTAAACTTTGGTTGTACACAAACTTTGAAATGCTCTGATATCGTCATCATTGTAACAGGCGCTTTCGTTCCATCAACAAAACTAAACGTCTCTTGTTTCCATCCAGCAGATGGTTTTTTAAAACTATTTTCCCATTTCAAATTTAATGCAGTGGCATTAATAACAGCAAAAAATGTAGTTGGATCCGAGATAATACTTGGAATCATTTGATGTGTTTTTTTAGCAACCCATTGATTACCAGATTTAACAAGATCGTTATCAACAATCATCTCTGCATTGTATTTTTCCGCAAGGAAAGCTTTTAAATCTGGATCTACTTGAACGTCCTTTTTACATGCAATCAATTGCGCAAATTCTATAAAGCCATCCTTAGATTGTGGTAAAGAAAGACTTTTTAATATTTCTTTCATCGCTAGATTTGTACGATCGACGCCAATAGTTATTCCTAACTTAGTTAAGAACTCATTTTTCTTCTCTTCTTTAAGGACATTTACATACATGCAAAGTACAGTCATGATACTAATTGAAGAAATTGTATAACTTGGTGTCGATTTTTCTGTTTGAAATTTAGCCATCAAATTTTGACCGAAAGTCACTATCGACTTACGAACTGAAAGAACATCGGCAGCTAATTGTTTTTGCGCATCTAAATTTTCTACAGGTTTTTCTACAGGTTTTTCTACTGGTTTTGTGACCGGCTTCCCAGGGATATCGGCTGCTGCTGTTTTTTGTAACTCGATTTTTTGCGAATACTTTTCGATCCACGCCTTAGTGGTTTTTAGAGCTTCAAGATATCTTTCTTTCTTTTTTTCAGGTTTTGATTTCCCGGCTTTCGTACTTAAATCATCAACGATTTTAGATGCTTTAGCAAGTAAAGACGAATCTGACTTAAATTGCTCATCTTGTTTGATACTTAATATAATTTTCTTAGCCACATTATCAATTTTCCAAGAATCTTCATAACCAAAAAGTGCTCGAAGTGGTGATGTGAGTGCATGATACAATTGGATCAATCTCCAGCTCCAACCATTTCGACTTACTACTGTCAGGTCGCTTGTTATGATATTTCCTTTATCAAGTCCTGCTTGAATAATGTTCAGCCGTTCATCAATTTTCATATTTTTTCCTTTTTAAATTTTTTAGGGAGACTATCTCAAACATTTTAAATTCTTCATATAAGCATAATAATATTGCGATTTCGTGCAAGTTAAGATCTGGTAAAGAACTGAGCCTTTTCTCGTTTGAATTTTAAAACATAAAATTAAAGTAATTAACCTTGAAAAATAATAGATTAATATTACTAATAGAATAATTTTAATAAGCAGTAACAACAAATGTTAACAACAAATATACCATCAATAATAATATAATAAAAAGAATGTTTAAATAAATCCAAAAAAACCTTACTTCAAATAGATATAGGCAAATAGCTTTTCCTTTCGCGCTCTTTTACCCACATCCACATTAAAAAAAGTTCTCTGTGTCAGGCCTGAAGGGCCGGCATGAAATAGCCCAGGTCGCAGCAAAGCGGAGGCCCAATGGCATTCGGTTAAGAAACCATGTGCCTTTTGGTTATGTGTTAAGTGAGGTGCTAAAAAAGCATGATTTTTTAGATATGCTTATTTTTAGTTACTTATAAAAACGAACCTTCCTTAACCGAATGCCATTGAGCGGAGGCCTGGGTGTAAATAAAATAATAATCGAGTCCTGAAAGGACGGCATAATCATGTTCGTATCAATGTGCCGTCCCTACAGGACTCAATGTATTGTTTGTACTGTCCCAGGCCTCCGCTTTGCTGCGACCTGGGCTATTTCATGCCGGCCCTTCAGGCCTAACGCAAGGAACTTTTCTTAAGTGTATGTAGGCAAAAGAGTGGGAAAGGAAAAATGCTATTCGACAATTTTTTTCTCTTATTTTGACAACATTGGGCTTTGAACAGACGCTCTCCGTGCTAACGAAAAGTCGCTAGGCTTTTACAGAAACTGTCTTTTGTTAATACCCTCAAGGTGCAAAAATTAACGAACGAATATTTTCCCCACGTTGATGCTCAAGACGAATACCTACACCCCTTATAATAGCCTGTGTAACATCAACATATTTTAATTCACCGTTCACTTGAATCTTAACTAAAAATTGTTTTTTCGATACTTGAATCATTTTTTTTATCGCTTCTACTGACAGCACCTCTTTTCCAAATGGTTGTTCATCAGCAAGAACCCAACTTTTTGCCCCAACTTTTTTTCGAATTTCAGAAGCAATATCTATTTTTATCGGTTTGATTTCACCTGAACGTTTGAAATGAAAATATACATGCTCATTACCTTGTAAATCGGCAGATTGAATATAATTTTTAGGAGTTGTAAGAACAGCAGAATTGGTGAAACTAAGTCCTGAGCGTTGTTTTTCATCAATATGAATTCCAATACTTTCTAATTTTTCTCTACTCCATGTGATACAATTTTGTAAAATCCCTATATCAGAACTACTACAAAGCAAATTGGTAAAATATGAATCGCTACCTACTAAGGAAAATTTAACAGGTTTTAAATTTAAATATTCCTGTTCTATATCTTCCAATAGATTACGAACATTTTGACTTTTTCTTATCCAAGTTCGCGTTTTACTCACATAACGAAGATCACCTGAAGTGAGATCCCTTAATCGAACAGTTCCTGCTTGCGCGGACAATGTTGCAGCACTCCCACATAAATCTGCTACTTTCAGAAAATATTCACCATTTATCACACCTTCAATGATAAGCTGTGCATGCCCTCCCCATGTCGTAGGATCTAATGTACCTGTTTGAGTATTAGTTAATGTTATAGCCCAATTGTCTTTATCCAACCTTGAATGATTGTCTAAACGACTAATGGCTGTAATATTTGTTAATTTTAGATCTTTATCTACATGAAAATTTCTAAAAAATTCTATTTTCTTTTTCAAATGTATTTCATCATCTAGATTAACAAGATACCAAGAATAAATTGTATTATCTGATTCCCCGTAGTATGAACTGGTATATAAATTTTTCATGCCATAAGTTTGTAATTCGTAATATAGTTTCTGAGTACCTGAAAATGAACCGTACACGATGCCAAATTCTTTGAAGAAAAGTGTTTTGTCATTAACATCCAATTTTTGATATATCAAGCGTTTGCTATGCAACGCTCCATCTCTTTCCCTCCTTCCTGAAAATTTAAGAGAGGGAATTTTTTTTTCAATTTTTTCAGTTCGCAACATATTGCATGGATCAGTTTTTAAATATTCAATTATATGAGTATAGTTAGTAAATTTATATG
This sequence comes from Parachlamydiaceae bacterium, assembly GCA_013816265.1. GTDB lineage: Bacteria > Chlamydiota > Chlamydiia > Chlamydiales > Parachlamydiaceae > JACDES01. Next base: position 10,532 of record JACDES010000018.1, read on the forward strand.
GCACCTGTTTTATCAAGCTTGTGTCTTTATCAAAGACTTGCCAAATCAAAGCCCCTTTCTTATCCACCAAAAGACTTACACCACTATCCCATTTCACACTAGGTTCCAAAAAATCTACTTTATTCCCTTCAACGATCACATTGCAATTCGATAGATAGTGTACCCACTGCTCTATTGTCATGCCGGCAGGGACATTTTTTTGTCCCTGATAATTTATGTTTGTTTTCTTATCGAGAATATTATAAACGACTATTTTATCGTTTCGCAAAAGCGTCACTTCATAATCGCTAAATTTCCATACATCGCTAGGCAAAACAAAATGATATGATTTATCTGGACCAACAAAAAATACTAAGCACGAAGGATCTAAAATTCTTTGTTCAAATTCTGGAGTGGACTGAAACTTTTGAACATTACTATGTAAGCCATCCGCTTTTCTAATTCGAGCTAACAGATTAGATCCATATTTTAATAGAACAATTTCTTCACCTTTTAAAACCCATTGACGGTATGTTTCATAAAAACCTACCGTTCCATCATTGTGGAGAACGATTTCTCTTTTTTGTAGTTCTGTAATATTTTCATTAACACTTTTCCAAATATCTACTATAACTTCATGCCTCAACTTCTGCTTATTTTTTTTATCATTAACTTCAGCTGTCAATTTATTGTTATAAAAAAGAATTTTGATTTCGATGCGATCTCCGGACCATCGTGCAACGCATTTCTCAGTTAATTTTCTCAAACATAAAGTAAAATAATGGTTGTCGTTGCTCTGATTGCTAGAAACCGGATTTCCACGACAATGAGAAACCATGTTCTTAAAAGCACTTGTAGCAATACTGCAAGTTAGCCAAGGAACGCCTATTAAAATTCCTGTGACGGTTTTAATGTTATTTTTATATTGGGGATATTCATTATAAAGATAAGGTGAGGGTGATTTCGATAAGCTAACTGTCATGCAAAACTCCAAAAAATAAATAGTTACTTGAGAAGAGGTTGTAAAATACTCGAAAAGGCAGCCTTTTTAAATGCATTTTCAACCCCTTCTTTCTTCCTAGTTTTAATAATTTTGACTGTACTTTATATTACATTACGAGGCATGTAGTTTCCGCTATTTCTACAACTTTCATCATTTCTGCTAAAATAGCATCTGTAACATCAACCAGTTCAGTTTTGCCATTTACCAAAATTTTAACTAAAAATTTCTCATGAAATGAATTAATCCCATTTTTAATAGACTTTATTGTTTTTATATCTTTTCCAAATGGATCTACATCAAGAACCCAATCTTTAGCCCCAACTTTTTCTCGTATTGCATAAGCAATATCTACATCAAAAACTTTGCCTCCGTTCTGATAACGAAACTTCACATGTTCATTTCCCTTTAGTTGGGGAGACATCGTATATTCTTTTGGGGTCGTGATAACTTTTAATACATTAATACGATCAATAATACCTTTCTCTTTCTTGGGAGATACTTCAGAGTCAATATCAATTCCAATCCTTTTTAACATATTTCTAGCCCACGTGATACAATTTTGTACATCTTCCGGAGTCAAAATAGAATCTTTTCCCAGTAAAGAAAATCTAACAACATTTAAATCTACTTCATGCTTAATTTCACTTAACCAATATTGAATATCTTGACTTTTTTTAATCCAAGTTCGCGTTTTACTCGCATAACGAGGATCTTTACCGGTGAGATCATCTAATCTCACAGTTCCTGCTTCTGGGATAAATTTTACAGCACCTACAAAATCTACCATTTTTATAAAATATGCCCCTTTATCCACTCCTTCGACCAATAATTGTGCATGGCCTCCCCAAGTTTTAGGATCATCTTTTTTAAACGTTCCACTATCAACTAGTGTTATAGCCCAATTATCTTTGTCTAACCTGGTTTGATTATCTACACGACTCGTTGCTGTAATTTTATAATTAGTATAATTTTTTTCTACTGCATACATGTGATAATCAAGAAAATAATTTATCATCTCTTTCAAATACACATCTTCATCCATGTTGAAGCTATACCAAGAATAGGTTTCATCATTTTGAAATTCATAATAAAATATTTTATCATGCTGAATGAAGCATTCATTTTTATCTATCTTCGTAGTTCTGAGCTTTTTTTGAGCAATTTCAGTATCTCTTTCAACTTTACTTACAAATTTGAAGGCCGCTCTTTTTTGTAATATTTTTTCCTTACGCAATATTCTGGCAGGATCTGTTAGAAAATATTCAATTTGCTTTTGGATATCAACAAAGCTGCTGAATGTAAAAGGAATCTGTTTTGTTATTCCTGTCTCTTTATTAAAAACATTCCAAATTAAACTCATTGCGTTATCAGCTATTAAAAGACTAACACCACTTGGCCAACTAAAATGTGGTGGTACAAATTTGACTTTGTAATTCTCTACAACTACACTACAATGCGACAAACAGATCGCCATTTCTTCTATTGTTTTATCTGCAGGTACTTTTATGGGAGTTTGATAATTTTTTTTGGTCTTCTTATCATGAATATTGTATACGAATATTTTATCGTTATATAAAAGTGAAACTTCAAACTCATCAAACTTCCACGTATGAGTAGGCAAAACAAAATTATAGGTATTCTCACGATCGACAAACACTAAACAAGAGTTGTCTGAAATTCTTTTTTCAATTTCTGGATTCGATTGAAATTTATATACATTAGAGAGCACACCTCCATCTTTTCTAATACGAGCTATAAAACTTGAACCATATCTACTAACCGTAATTTCCCTTCCTTCAAAAAGCCAACGACAACACTGCTGATAAAAACCAACTGTACCATCATTGTTAACAACGATTTCACTTTTTTGTAATTCGGAAATATTTTCTTTAGCAGTTTTCCAAACATTAACGATTACATCATGATGCAATTTTTTTTTATTTTTTTTATCAAAAACTTCGACGGTCAATTTATTTTTGAATAAAAGAACTTTGACTTGCAAACCCTCCCCTACAAACCAATTTGCAACGCATTTTTCTGTTAATTTCTTCATACATGAAGAAATTAAAGATTGTCCAAAAATTGAAGCAGTCTTACATAATGATTTGCGGTGGGGTTTAACATTTTCATCACTAGATGAATGAAAAGTTAATCTGTAACCCTTTTGAAATAAGGGAAGTTCCCCATTAGTTACTTTGCAATTGGGAAATTGTCTACTTGAATCATGAATATCATTTTCCTGGCTCTCTAGGATAGAAAAGGTGCAGTCTTTTTTTAAGGTTATTTTAGATTTCATTAAATTTAGTATTCGCTCTTCTGTCGTATAGATAGGCGCAAACAAAAACTCAGGCTTACAACCAAATATTAAATATTCTTGTCTAAAATCAAATCCATTAATTTTTTTACTATTACTCACATGTCGAATTCTATACACCAAATCATTCCCACAACGAAGAAAGCTAATATTTTTTGTAATGATCTTCTCTTTACGACAGCCGTGTAAATCTTGATTTTCACTAGCAATATATTTTGTTTGAAAGCTTCTTTCATTAAAGAGTCTAAGAAAAACTAATGTTCCATCTTGCTTCAATTCAATTTCACACTTCTGTAGATAATCAATCATTTGATCCACCTTGAGCCTCTCATCAACAGGCGCCGCAAGGTAGAAACTCGCTTTAGTTTGATCATCAAATATTTTAATCATTATTTTGTGTCTTAATGCCCCTCTTTTATTCTGCATTAAACTAATTTCCTTTGAACGATATTGAGAACGATTGGACCGGACTCTTGAGTTATCAAAAACTTTCCAAGTATGCACTTTTTCATAATCTAAAAAGTCATCTTGATTATGATAATTAGAAATTTGTTGTCTGATAACACGATAAATTCGCCTTTCAACCAAATCTTCAAATATGTATGGAGTTATTTTATAAGCTAAATATATTAACCCTGGAATGAATAATACGGTTCCCACAGCTATTTTTGCGCACTTTTTTAATTTAGGATATTCTTTGATGGAATTATTTGGGGTTGCTTTTGATATGCTCACGGGCATGTAATACTCCTGGTAAAAATAAAATATGTAAAAATTAACCAAGGGAGTGAATGAGGCTACCAAAGCGCCTCATTCCCTCAATTTTTCTATTTCATTAATTAATGACTAGTCATTCTTAGATTCATCTGATTTTAATGTTTTACCCTCAGACTTAGTTTTTTTTCCTTCTACATATTTGCTTAATGCTCTTACAGATCCATTTTCAGCTGCAGTAATACCGGCATCAAGGAGAGGATCTACGATTGAAGTAGCATACCCTGGAAGAAAAGATGTTGCACTACCCTTACTGTCTCTTACAGATCTCGCACTAGCACGTACGGCTGCTTCACCCGTTTTTTGAGCAGCAGTTAGAGCTAGACCTGAGGCTTGTTCTATAACATCTTGCCCGATTTCTGCCAGATCTTCACTAAAAGTAGATGCACTTTCTTTGGGTGTTTGTGCCTGCGTTAAAGCTGCTGTAGCAGTTACGACTGTAGAAGCCGTTGTTGCAGCAGCAGAAGGTGCTGCAGCGCCTGCCGATGTAGATGCCGATCCTGTAGAGGTAGCTGGGGCTATTAGTGCTTTTGTTTCTTGAATAATATGGGTAGCTGTTCTTTCAGCTAAACGAGTTACTGCTGTAGTTAGTGCTGCTTGTGAAACAGGATTTAATAGATTAAAAATATAGTGAAAAAAATTTGAACAAGCAGAACATCTTTTTCTTGATGATGTACTTACAGGAATAGCTGCACTTGCTGTTGCTTGAGAAGGGTCTATTGGGGTACCGGATATCATATAATTCCTCATGAAAAAAGTTTAATTATTTATTTCGTTAACACATTAAATGCAGACAAAAATTTGCGGATTAAAAAATACTCCTTTTTTAGGTTGATGAAGTTAAATCAAAATGACTGATCCCTTTGGATAAATCGCTTCTGGTTGGATTTAAGAATCGGTTTAAAGCTTTAAATGAGCTTGAAACAATATTGTGCAGCGAGATCATTTTTTTCTTGGATAAATTTTTAGATATGCTTGAAGATCAACATCAGTAGATAAATTTGAGCTAACTGTTGACATAGTCAATGTGTGTCATTCTATTTTTCAGATTAGCAATGCTACAATATATTTGATAGCAAAAAATAATAGACCTCTTGCATAACTGCTGATGACTAATAGGGTAGGATTGATAATTCATTTGGCATTTGTTTAAGCCAATAATTTGCAGCTTTTAATGATTTGTTGAAAAGGCAGAAGACTGTTTTTAAATACGAATTCTTTTTTATCATGGTCAAACCAGCCCGTTTGAGATTCTGTCTGATTGACGATTCCAATAAAAGGAGCTCTCAAATAAAAATTATAGCCCACCACTTGATGTACAACTTTTGGTGTCAACTTGACAGCTTTACATTCGATAAGAATCAATGGATATAAATCATAGGAAGGGTGAATTCCTTTGGCAAAGAAAATGATATCCGCTCTTCTTGAAGGGAGTTTTATACCATTTGAGGAAAGATGGGGTATCTGACTGAGGCTTTTTTCTAAGGCAAAGCCCCCTGCAGGATAACCCAGTTCTTGAATCATCTGCTGAATCCAATATTGCCTGACCAACTCCTCAGGTAATGCTGCTACCCATTCCTTACGAATTGCACAAAAGAGTTGATCAGGTTTCATATGCTATCTAGCACTGAGGTTCAATGAGTCCGTAATCGCCACTCTTAAGACGGTAGATGACCTTAAGCTTTTGGTCTTCTTCACTCTTATAAATTAAAAATGGGTCGCCAGATAGTTCCATTTTCATGAGAGCTTCATCAGCTGTCAACATCTTTAAAGGAACAGTTTTCTGAACAGCGATTTCATGAATACCAACCGCTTCATCAAACTCAAACTCCTCTTCCTCTTTTGGACGGCGGATCAGATTGACATTCATCTCTACGTCAGTCTGTTTTTTTGTATGGTGATTATGGAGCTTTTCTTGATAACGACGCAGTTGAGATTCGATCTTTGTTGCAGCTTTATCAATTGAAACATACATATCATCGCTTATTCCTTGACCTCTAATTTTAGTATGGCCAACTTTAAGGATAATTTCAGCTCGGTGTTCTAGCTTTTGGATGTCCAGAATGATATTGACATCGATAATTCGGTCACTAAAGCGCTCAATTTTGGAAGCTTTTTCTATCGCATAAGCTTTCATAGCTTCGGTTATTTGAACGTGGCGGCCGGTAATTTGGATATTATATCCTTCATCGGCAAATTGTAATGCTTTGGCTTTGCGACTCATATTCATATGCACCTCATTGAGTTTACGTTGAGTGTGAAACAGCCAATTTTAATGGCATCAGGCTCATTTTGAGCAAAAAATAGGACTTGTAAGAATCAAATTATGAGGATTCCTTGGGATAACATTCAATCTCGACCCAAATTTTTTGATAAAAAGATCTCTCAATCTTATCTCAAAAATCCTGAGGTTTTGATAGAAAGTTATCATTTCAAATCCTGGCTTAATCTGAGCTTTGGACTTTAACACAAGACCTAGAAATAAAGTAATAAAAATTTCAATTAATGACGCATTAACTATATTGGCTATACAAGAGGAATTTGATTTCCTCTACCCTCATTATATCACTGCTTCTTATCGGGTGCAAAGAAAAAATTGACTAATTTGCGTCCTTACTCGTACGAATTAATTGCCTTAGCTTAACATTACCTAGTTGGCCACACGCAGCCATAATCTTTTGACCCTTTGTTTGTCGTAATAAGGTATAATATCCACGCTCTCTCAGACGAAACCCAAACGCTTCTATTACAGCTGCTTCCGGCGCTTGATATCGATCCCGACTTTGCGGATTATAGGGAATAACATTAATTTTTACTGCTAAACCTCGTAAATAATGAGCTAATTCATCTGCATGTTCAACAGTATCATTTTGATCTTTAATTAATACATAGGCGATTAAAATTTGTCTCTTAGTTTTTTGACAAAAGGCATGCATTTGATCATAAAGAGCTTTCATGTCATGCTTACGGTTAATAGGCATTAACTTATTTCGCAAAGCATCATTCGACGCATTGATGGAGACAGCTAAATTCGGAATTGGCTCTTTTTCATCCATGAGTTTTTGAATTCCATCAATACAACCACTTGTGGAGATGGTTAAATGATTGCGCCCAAAGCCTAAACCATATGGATCACTTAATACCCGAATAGCTTGCATCACATTGTCATAGTTGTCGAAAGGTTCTCCCATGCCCATAAAAACGATATTTCTGATAGTTGCTCTAAATAAAAATTTGGCAACAAATAGCTGGCTTACAATTTCATTTGCCTCCAGGTGACGCAACAGTCCCATACGACCTGTTTCACAAAACGAACACCCCATACGACATCCTACCTGAGATGAGACGCATAAAGTATTTCCCGCTTGCATCGGAATGATGACAGATTCTATTTCCATTCCATCAGTGGTTTTGAGTAAAAATTTGCCTGTTTGCCCCTCTTGTGTTGAATTAGCGCAAGAAAGATAAGAAAAATCGGTTAGGGCAACAATGTCGTTTAGAAGATTTTTGGCATTTTTAAAAGCTGGATGATGACCAGTGATTTGACCTTGACGATACCATTCCTGATAAATAATAGAAGCGTGTTCATATCCTTTACCCAATTTTTGATAAATGAGATTTGCAAAGCTATCACGTGTGTGTGTGAGAATAGATATTTTTGAATCCATTGGAGAAAACCAAGATAACTTGCACCGAAGAGGGCTCGAACCTCCAACCACCCGGTTCGAAGCCGGGTACTCTATCCATTGAGCTATCGGTGCATAAAGGATAAGCTCAAAAATATACTTATTTCAAGGTTATAAGTCAAAAGTTATCCATTTAATTGTAAATTCTGTAAACTTGATAATTTGATTGATTTGACAACTTCAAATCGCTAATATTTAACCTGATAACGGCAGTTTGTCTGGCTTAAAAGTTTGTGTCAATCTATCTTCTCCAACTGCCGTTTCTAGGTTTAAGGTTATAGCTGGATTTTATTGTTTTTTTAAGATATTGAGTAAAAATGAATTCTTCTGATTTAAAATGTACTGAGGGCATTATTTTGCACATGATTCCTTATCAGAACTACGATCAAATATTAACGGTATTTACTCCGGAAGAAGGTGTACTCAAGTTTTTTTGCAAGAAAGCAAAAACCAAGTCACAGCGATTTTCACCTTTGACAAAGGTAGAGGTGATCTATAAGGAAAAGAATAGCGAATTATACGCATGTGAAGAAATCACTCCACTGCAAACCTATCATAATTTAAGAACAAACTTCTCACATCTTCAGGTAGGGTGTGAGCTTGTTCGGGCCATTCATACTTCACAATTTGTTGGAAAAGCGGCTCCGTTACTCTATCAACTTTTGATGTATTATTTAGAAAAAATACCTTTAGTGAAAGACCCTTACACCTTATCCGCTGGATTTAAATTAAAAATTTTAAAACACGAAGGTGTATTGAATGATGATCCGCAAAGTTATCATTTAAAATTATTTAGTATGGATGAATTAGCGTTATTAGATATTTTAACTCATGGACAAAGCTATCAGCAGCTATCACAACTCTCTATTCCTGTTGGCTTTAACGATAAAATTGAAAAAATATTTCAATCTATGATACGAAATTAAAAAATATTGCCAGTTATAAATTTACATGTTATGCTATTTGTTCTATTAACAAGTTAATATGCGAAAGTGGCGGAATTGGTATACGCGCTACTTTGAGGTGGTAGTGAGGGTTTCCTCGTAGGGGTTCAAGTCCCCTCTTTCGCATTCTTCTCAAATTAGCATTTCTTGTTGTCTATATATAATATAAATAGAGAATCTAGGATTCTTATGGAATGTCGAGCATATTGTACAGCTACTTCTTATCAGATTAAGCCTCTATACGAAAGACTGAAAGAGATACACAAACCAACATTATATCGTGATGTTATTCACATGACGGTTTCGTACGAAGCAATGTATGGTGATATTTTTTATTTTCCGTATGGAGTTATGGTAGCTTGGGGTCTTCCTCAGCAGCTATGTCAAAGGTACTTAGAAAAAGTAAGAGAATTTGAGCATCAACCTCTAGATGATATTGAAACCGATGAATTTACTTTTATTGTCGGAGATTCTCAAAAAATTGTGGAAGATGAAATCATTTTACCAAATGATGACACCTTACATCGTTTAGCTATTTCACATGGTTTGGCCCAATCTGTTAAATTGGGTACTTTCGAAAATGCAATTCGTAAAACTTTCGATCACACTAAATATATTCCAGAAGATTTAGCTAAATATGGCAGTATATCCCTTTCACGAAGAGAAATAAGACGTAAGATGGGTGAGCTGTTTATCGAGCGTAATTCTATTAATTTGCATGTCGATGTATTAGATACACCGGAGTTCTTTTGGGATTATCCTGAGCTTGAACCGCTTTATGCCATGACAGCAAGTTATCTTGATATTGAAACACGTGTAGAGGTTTTAAATCAGCGCTTGGACGTGGTTCATGAATTGTTTGAAATGCTTGGTAATGAATTGAATCATCAGCATTCAAGTCGCCTTGAATGGACTATTATCTGTTTGATCGTTATCGAAGTGTTTCTATCGCTTCTCCGCGATGTTTTCAAGGTATTTTAACCAATGTCTGTGAATGAAGGCGAGCCCTTTTGGAGGTTAGCGTCAATTGTAGACATGTTGACAAATATGGCGCTTCATAACAAAGCGAAAGAGGACTTTCGCACTCCAAACGCTACGCGTAGCTTTGGAAATCTGTAGTATAAATATTTCTTAAAGCTACGCAAAGCGTTTGGAGTGCGAAAGTCCTCTTTCGCTTTGTTATAAAGCGCCATATTTGCCTACATGCCTAGATTTAACGCTTAACTTTGGAATTTATAAAAATGTTCTTCTGCTTTCTCTGAAAATTAAATTTTGAACATTTTCCAAATTTTCTTCATCCAAGAATTGAGAAAAATCAATATCTAATTCGCGTAAACGCCCCTCTTTTGCATCTTCCATACCTTCTAATAAAGAATCTAAAGCCTCTGGATTTTTATAATCCAAGGTTCTCGTGCAGGAATTTCAACCATACGATATTTATCATCCATTTGAACTCTGTTCAATTGTTTTCTCATTATCACCTCTCAATTTAAAACCATTATTACATAAGTGGGAGTAATCGCAAAGATTATAGAAGTGCTTTTTTAGAGAGAAAATATTTGGGGGAAATACTATATCGTGGATTTTATTTCAACTTTCCGAGGAAACAAGTTTAAGCGATACGCACAAGCTCCAAACAATACCGCAAATAAGCCTGTTTGCCATAAACATGCAAAAAGTTGCAAAGGGATACTTGTAGTAAAGTGAGGAACCTGTTCTTGAATTAATAATAGAAGGGTTAAATCACCAAGGTAGCCCCGCACGAAAATAACTCCAAATGTTGCCAATACAGTAGCTAAAGAAATTTTAATAATCGATTTATTAAGCTCGGCAGTCATAAATTGCCCCGACTTTTTAGATAGCGATATACCCAGAAAAAATAAGTTTACCCACGCACTAATACTTGTCGCTAAAGCAATGCTCACAGCACCAAGCCCAAACCCAACTATAAACCACGTATTCAATACACAATTTAAAATCATTGTAATCAACGAGGCATAAGCAGGTAAGCGATAATTACCTTGTGCATATGATGCAGGAGCTAAAATTAAGACCAATGCAGTTGGAAAAAGTCCTAATCCATATGCCCACAAACAAAGCGTCGTTCCTGTCACAGACGAGGATGTGAAATCACCATGACCATAAATAAGATTAATACAGCTATCTCCCACAACCAATAAATAACAAGTAATCGGTAACATCAAAGCCGCCGTATTTTTCAATGCATATTGGAGAAAATGGTGGTATTTTTCCCAATCTAAGGCTTTTATTGCTCTTGAAAGCGGGGGCAGAATAGCCCCAGCGATCGCAATTCCAAATAATGCCAAAGGCAATTGTTGAAGACGAATCGCATACCATAACAGCGCAGGGCCTTCGAGATCTGCATAACGTGCAAAAACAGAGTCGGCCGCATTGTTGATTTGAGAGGCAGCCACTCCCAGGATCCCTAAAAATAATGGTTTACAAATTTTCAAGACATCCGGGGTGTATAATCTGATATTTTTCCATAAAGGAATTGTAAGTTGATTTCGCAATATCGAAATAGTTCGAGGGACTGTCATTAGCCATTGACAGAAGCAAGCGATAATAACCCCAATAGCGAGATAGGGCATTGCTTCCTTTCCTTGCATGTTCTTAAGTAAAAGAACGACAACTATCCAAATGATATTGAAAGCGACGGGAGCGACGCTTGGTGTGAAATAACTCTTTTCACATTGTAACAAGGAGGCATTAAATCCAAAAAGGCAAATAAAAAGAAGACTTGGCATCATCAGTAACGTTAAAAATATAACTTCACGATTATCCTCACTAAAATTTCCATAAACTAACAATGCACCAAGTCCTAAACAACTAGTCAAAATAATGCATGTTAAAACAACCGTTAAAAGAACTCCGATATCACGAAAAAAAAGAAAAGCACGATTAGAATCCTGATGCCGTAAAGCTTCAAATTCTGGAATAAAAGCTGATTGAAGAGCCCCCTCACCAAAAAGCCGACGAAGTAAATTCGAAAGTCTAAATGCAAGCATGAATGATGCGATTGGCGCTTGAGTACCAAACACATACGCCATTGACATATCACGCATCATTCCGGCAACTCGACTTAACATGGTCCCGGAAAAAAAACGTCGTGCCGACTTGAAAATTGTACTTGTTGTATCATTCATAAAAATATTTAATCGAAAGTTTTAAAGTATAATATCATATCAGCGTTAATTACGATAAAGCAAGGAAATATAAACCATCATTCACGAATGGGGAGGATCCGAGCGTGGTATAGAGTTATCCTTGTCAAGAACAACCTATCTTGATAAAATTTTAGCAATTATTATCATTCAATATAAAAATTAGGGCCTCCATGGGAAAAACTGGAAACATAGAAACTTTAATCGGTGCTCACACTTCTACTGCAGGTGGCTTATATCGCGCGCTTTTAGAAGGAAGGCAAATTGGAGCCACGACGATTCAATTTTTTACAAGTAATCAGAAACAATGGAAAGGTAGAGTTATCACAGACGAAATTATTGCAGACTGGAAAAAAAATCTTGAAGAAACCGGAATAAAGCAAGTCATGAGCCATGATAGCTACTTGATAAATCTCGGAAGCCCTACTGAAGAGATGCTTGTAAAAAGCCGTCATGCTTTTCAAGAAGAAATCGATCGTTGCGTAGCTCTCGATGTTACATACTTAAATTTTCATCCAGGTGCAGCGTTAGATGGCGGCCTAGAACAGTGTTTAGATCGAATCGTCGAGAGTTTATTATTGATTCGTCCTTCTATTGATAAAGGAAATACACGACTTTTGTTAGAAACAACAGCTGGCCAGGGTTCAAGCGTGGGACATCGTTTCGAACATTTAAATTATATCATCGATCGTGTCAAGGATCAGATACCCATTGGAGTTTGCATTGATACCTGCCATATTTTTGTTGCGGGCTATGATATCCGAACTAAAGAGGCTTGGGAGACAACTCTAAAGGAATTTGATCGTATCATTGGATTGTCCCATCTTTATGCCTTTCATATTAATGATTCGGTTAAAGACTTGGGATCACGTGTTGATCGACATAAACCGCTTGGAGAAGGTACTATCGGCTGGGAATGTTTTAAATTTTTAATGCAAGATAAGAGAACAAAAAATTTACCCAAATATTTAGAAACACCTGATGGACCTCCATTATGGGAGAAAGAAATTAAACAATTGAGAGAGTTCGCTATTTAGAAAATTAACAGTCTTAATAAAAAGTGGATTGAGGAGTAACTTAGCATGCGTACTAAAATTAAAGATATCAAACACCCAAAGGCAGGAACCCCAACTTTAGTAGGCCATGAAGTCACTATAAAAGGGTGGGTTCGCACAGTTCGAAACCAAAAAACATTTAGTTTTATCGAAGTCAATGACGGATCGTCTTTTTCAAGTATTCAAGTCATTGCAACGCCAGATATGCCAAGCTACCAAACTCTCTTGGATCAATTGTCAACAGGAACCGCGATAACTGTAAATGGTTCAGTAGTTGAGAGCCCGGGAGAAAAGCAAGCTCTAGAAATACATGCGACTAATGTTACAATTATTGGTAAATGTGATCCTGAGACATATCCTCTTCAGAAAAAAAGGCATACCTTTGAATTTCTACGTTCTATTGCCCATTTAAGGCCTCGCACAAACACCATTGGAGCTGTAACACGTGTACGCAATGCTTTGGCATTTGCAACACATCTTTTCTTCCAAGAAAGAGGGTTTTTATATGTTCAAACCCCTATCATTACCGGATCCGACTGTGAAGGCGCCGGCAAGATGTTTCGTGTAACAACCTTAGATCCTGCAAACACTCCAAAAACACCTGAAGGAAAAGTTGATTATACTCAAGATTTCTTCGAGAAACCAACATTTCTTACCGTTTCAGGTCAATTGAATGGTGAAATTTACGCATCAGCACTTTCGGATATTTATACATTTGGACCCACTTTCCGCGCTGAAAATTCTAATACGTCTCGTCATTTAGCAGAATTTTGGATGATCGAACCTGAAATGGCTTTTGCTGATCTTAATGATGACATGGACTGTGCGGAAGGATATTTGAAATATGTGTTAAAATATGTTTTGAATAATTGCCAAGAAGACATGCACTTTTTTGACAAACATGTTTCTCCAGGTCTTATAGAACGTTTAGAACATATTATCGTCACACCATTTGAAAGAGCCACATATACCTACGCAGTTAGAATTTTAGAAAAGTCTAATAAAACTTTCGAATTTCCAGTAAAATGGGGATTAGATCTTCAGTCAGAACATGAACGTTATTTAGCTGAAGAATTTTTCTCAAAACCTGTTATTCTTACTGATTATCCAAAAGAAATAAAAGCATTTTATATGCGTTCTAACGATGACAACAAAACAGTTGCAGCAATGGATGTATTAGTACCAAAAATCGGAGAAATCATTGGAGGCAGCCAACGTGAGGAACGCCTTAGTTACCTTGAAGCCAAATTAAAAGAAGTTGGACTTCCACATGAAGAATATTGGTGGTACTTAGAATTAAGAAAATATGGAACTGTTCCACATGCTGGATTTGGAGCTGGATTTGAGCGTTTGATTCAGTTTACAACAGGCATGGAAAATATTCGTGATGTGATACCTTTCCCACGTTTCCCGGGAAAAGCAGACTTTTAATTAGGCCTCTCCCCTATCTTTTCTACGTGCCCTTGCACGGGCACGGGCCATGCTTTTACCCACAAGTAGCTAAAATGCAAAAAATGAGGGATTTAAAAAACATGTGTAAGTACTTTAATTGAAATCAACTCAGAGACGGGGAGACAGGGAGACGGAGAGGGGTTATATAATTGGGTAAGATAAAAGCCTGTCGACTCTTCGTTAGCTCGGAGAGCGTCTGTTCAAAGCCCAGAGTGACGTAAGGAACTCTGGGTAAATAAAATAAAGAATAGAGCTCGTAGAGCGACTCAAATGTGAGATTATTACAAAGAAATGTTTCAAGTAGTTTGTTTGTAAAGAGAGTTAGCATATCGCCGCGAATTTGAGTCGCTCTACGAGCTCTAATCTTTATTTTATTAACCCAGAGTTCCTTACGTCACTCTGGGCTTTGAACAGACGCTCTCCGAGCTAACGAAGAATCGACCGGCTTTTATCTTACCTAATTATATAACCCCTCTCCGTCTCCCTGTCTCCCTGTCTCTGCGTTAAGCTTTAGACCTCATTTATTGTAACTTTGATTATATACAGAACAACTCTATTCATCATGTATTGTAACTTTTTCCACTTGTTTTAGCACCTACATTTATCTCTATATCGTTTTTAGTCACTTATGGGTAAAAGCAAGGGCACGGGCACGTATGAGGGATAAGGGGAAATAGAGTGGTTTATCCTGCGACAACAACCAATGGCGTAATTTTATTTCTCTGCTCTTTTTCAAGATAGCTATTAATATGTTGGTAGGCTGAATTATAAATCATTGCTTCAGCTTCTTCCAAAATTTGATTTGCATATTGATTTCGCACGACTAACATTTGATTGAGTTGATCAATATTTAATAAGGTCACATTTGAATTTTGACCTATCTTTGGCTCAACATTTCTTGGGACACAAAGATCCATAATCAATTTCGAGCCGATTAAATCATTAGGCAAATCTGACAGTCTAACTAGATATTCTGGTGACTTAGTGCCAAAAATGATCCAGTCATATTCATGCCATTTAGATAAATAAGCCCAATCCAATAATTTGATACTTTCAATTTCAGAGATGCTTTCCGCATTTTCATGTGAACGATTGCATAATGTAATATCAGAAAGATTTTTTGCTTTTAGGAATGACAAAATTTTTTCATTTATTTCCGATGCACCCACAAACAAGATTCTAGTATTTTCTAATGAACTAAAAAAGTGCTTTCCAGTTTCAAGGATTGCCTGTTCTAATTTTGGCATTCCCCTTCCTAGATTCAGCTCTGATCGTATTTTTTTTGCAACATGTATGGATTTCTGAAAGAGAAAATGAAGCTCTTTCGGTAAGTGATGATACTCTAAGGCTACTTCATAGGCCGATTTAACTTGGCCTTGAATTTCAGTTTCAGCAATAACGGCACTATCAAGCCCCACAGTTACTCTTGCGAGGTGCGAAAAGCAATCTGTTCCAAAAAATGAATAAAGCTTATGATCAAATTCTTCTTCAACTTCATTACGCAAAATACTCAACAAGTATGTGTGGGTCACAGAAAGGTCCTTAGAACTAAAATATACTTCTGTGCGATTGCATGTTGAAAGCAAGATAAAATGGTGGTCCCGATGAACCGAACATGAGGCCCCAAAACGCCTCTGACAGGCTTTTGCAAGTTGTTCCCTCAATTTCAAATCGGCTAATTTGTGATTTATGCCAATCATTCCCAAACGCATAAGAATTTCCGAATTTTTCAGTCTTCTGTGATCAATTTTACAAAATAAAAATACACTTATAAAAAATTTAATAATTCTTGCCAAACTCTACTTACGATTTACGAAGAAATTCTTGAATTCAAAATATTTTTATTTTCTTTTTCATCTCATTAGTTAAATTTAACTTACATCTTTTATAAACCAAAAAGCATCACTTTAGTTTTACTAATAATATTTCACAATTAATTAAATATTTTTCTTTAGTGAATTATAGGATTTGCTTTTATATTTATTTAATTTTTAAAAACACATGTGTACGTATATTTAAAATTTAAAATATATTAAACAAACAGCACAAATTATCGTATAATCTATAAATTTAAAAATTTAATTACGTTGTTTTATCGATCGTCAAAATAGTAAATTAATATTTTAGTATTAGTAAATATGTAGTTTGAATATCATCTTCGTTTCAATTTCAAAAAAAACGATATGAATTAGAACTAAAATATTTTTAACTTGTTTGGATTTTGTTATGACTACCCTCCCTATATTTCCTATTACAGGAATGAATTTTGATACTAACATACTAACTAATTCTTTAAATAACCCATCTTCTCCCCACAGAAGAACTCAAACATTTCGAAACTCTCCTATTTCTGCAGATAAATTGTTGCTTTCTCCTCAACAAAGAAAGATATCTGATTTAGCCTTAAGGAATTTAATTGATTCGCAGACGATGGTATCCCAAAGCGATAAAGATTTTCTTATGTCAACTAGTTTAAATTCAAAATCATTAGTTGATTTAAATAAAAGTCCAAAAAAAATTGATTCAGATGAAGAAACGCAACCAGAAGATGATGAATTTATTTATTCACCTCAAACAAATTTATTTGGAGATTTAGATTCCGATTTAGGAGAACTTAGTGATTCGAGTGCCGGAAGTGGTTCTGGTTCTGGTACTTCGAGTTCGGATTTAGAATCGATAGATTTTGAACTTGATCAATTATCTCAAAGCTCTACAAGCTCCGTAGCTTCAACTGTAAGTGAAATGGATTTATCTAATGATGAGCAAGTAGCAGTCGCTTTAGAAGAAGATCCTTCTCTTTCTGATAATTTTAGTTCATCGAGCTCATCAAAAGAAAATATTGAACCGACATCAACAATTGGAAAACAAAAACCAATTACAAGATCAAAAAAAGGTTCAAATAAAAAAACCGCAAAAAAAACAGCTGCTTTTTTTAATAAGTCTTGGCCAACAGTTTGGTCAAATGTTAAGGTCAATAAAAATAAAAGTATTGATATCACTCTTTGTAAAAGTATGAAAGAAACAGATCGAGTTATCTATATTTGGGAAAATACTGTAACAAAACAATGTTTGATTGGTAAATCTGGTAATTTCAATGGGCGCGTTTCTGGATATAAAGGAAAGTTTAATGATACAAATACTAAAGTATCACAATTTGTTAAAGATGTTAAACAAAATCCAAAATCTTTTCGTTTAGGTATTTTATATAAATTAGAAAAAGATGAAGATCTAGATGATTTTGAAAGTAGTTTTATAAAACATAAACAAAAAAAGATTACTTTATATAACGGTAATGGTGGTGGTGGCGGAGGTTCCGCAAGAAAAGAAGAAATTAAAGGTTTCTTGGCTATTCTCAGTCCTACCAAATCTCCATCTAAAAGCTTTCCTATCGTAAATGGAAGGGTGAAATGGTCACCAGGTACTAGAAAAAAATTAAAAGAACTACCTGCATCTAAACCAAAATTTTATAGATTTAAACATATTGAAACGAATGAGAAGTATGTTGGAAACAGCGTTAAGCCTACCAGAAGAGCGGTTCAACATCTTCACAACGCAAAAAAATGGAAGGCGATGAAGTTAGAAGACAGTAGTTATACTAAGGGTGGAAAACTTTCGCCTGCATTAGCCAAAGATTCAAGTAAATTTGTCGTTGGTGTTTATGATAACATATTCTATGAGAATCCCGATCATATGGAATCACCAAAGAAAAAAAGATTAATTGTTAAGGATAGTTCTGGAGAAATGGAACGTTTGCTAATTGAACAAATGGGTTCTATTGAGAATGGATTGAATTCAAATAAAGGTGGCGGGGGTCCTATTGGCAAACAAGCTAAAGAGGTATCTAAAGAATCCTTAGCATCTCAATCTAAAAGACAAAAAAGAAAAAGAGAAGATGATTAACCCAAGCTCTCAATAGCCACACCTTTGGAGGTAAGCGTCAAATCTAGACATACTGATCTAATTAATATTGACCTTGTCCAACTGTAGAGCAGTTAAATATAGGTAGCCAGGGGTTGCTTAGCCCTGAAAGGGCAAGCTACCCCTGGATAGCATAACAAGAAATCGAACTGCGGATGCAGTTCAATAATTGCGTGATGGAGACTTCCGCAAATTA
>JACDES010000018.1:29047-34642 GCA_013816265.1 Parachlamydiaceae bacterium
GCAGTTCGATCTTTCTATATCATAAACCAGGGGTTATTTTGCCCTTTCAGGGCTGCATTACCCCTGGCTATCTAAATTAAACTGCGGGTGCAGTTATTAAAGCCTTCGTCGCTAAGATCTATCTTCACCCACTATTTATTACTCAAAAGCTTATCCTACACTTGTCAATATATCTAAATTTGACGCTTACCTCTATTATTGATCCTCAAAGAACAACTATTAGAACTCAAAACTAAAGAACCTCGTTACGAGAAGCTAAGAATTTTGTTATCTCGTCAATAGTCAACCATTGTGTGTTTGTATTTGAAGCATACGTAAACTCTGGATCAACTGCTTTACCCTTCACTGGATATATAGGACATTCTTCAGGAATCACTTCGTCTCTAGCAAGTTCAGGCAAAATAACAAAATGATCTTTATATTCAATTGTATGACGCGCATCATCTGCGCTGATCATTAGTTCATGCAATTTTTCGCCAGGACGTATTCCACAAATTTCTTTAGGCAGCTTAGGAGCCATCGCTTCCGCAAGATCTGTAATACGAACACTAGGAATTTTGGGAACGAATATTTCCCCCCCTTTTTTCATCCTTGTAAAACATTTACACACAAAATCTACAGAATCTTCCAGAGTTATCCAAAAGCGTGTCATTCTTTCATCAGTAATGGGAAGGGCAGGAATCCCTTGTTCTATAAGCTTTTGCCAAAAAGGAATAATACTTCCTCTGCTTCCTGCGACATTTCCGTATCGGACAACAGAAAATACAGGGTAACCTTTAGCCCCAACATACACATTTCCTGCGACAAATAATTTATCAGAGCATAATTTTGTTGCTCCATATAAATTTATTGGATTGACGGCTTTATCTGTAGATAAGGCAATCACCTTCTTAACTCCACAAGCAATTGCTGCATCTATTACATTGATCGCGCCATTAATATTTGTATTGATGAACTCTGTCGGATTATATTCAGCTGCAGGAACTTGCTTTAACGCCGCAGCATGTACAATAATATCAACACCTGAAAATGCACGTGCTAATCTCTGAGGATCACGAACATCGCCTAAAAAATAACGAATTTTTGGATGATCAAAAATAGGATCATTTCTGCGCATTTCCCATTGTTTCCATTCATCACGACTAAAAATAATGACTTTATGACAAACATTTTCAGTTAATAGTTTTTTTGCCAACGCTTTTCCAAAACTTCCTGTTCCGCCTGTGATTAAAATCGTTTGATCTTTAAATATTGAATGACTAGTTGGCATAGAATCTCCTATTCGATTAAATTTTGAATATTAACGATCTGAGTAAAATAACACCAGCAAAAGGCCTACCCTTTTTTCTTTTTGACTAGATTTTCAATTGACTTATATGCTACTCTTCGCGAAAAAATCATATCAATTATCAATAAAGATTGGATCAGTATGGCAAAGCAATACGATGAAAGCACCGTCAAAACATTAGACGCGTTGGCGCACATACGTCTTCGCTCGGGGATGTATATCGGCCGCCTTGGTGATGGATCAAATCCAGATGATGGTATTTATGTCATGTTGAAAGAAGTGATCGATAATAGTATCGATGAATTCATCATGAAAAATGGAAAAAAAATCATCATCAATGTCGACTATAATAAAGGATGCGTTTCTGTCCGAGATTATGGAAGAGGTATTCCATTAGGGAAAGTCATTGAATGTGTAAGCCAGATCAACACCGGTGCTAAATATAATGATGATGTCTTCCAGTTTTCTGTGGGCCTAAATGGTGTTGGTACAAAAGCAGTGAATGCTCTATCAGACTATTTTTTAGTCCGAAGCTGCCGTGAGGGTGAATATATTGAAGCGACTTTCAGCAAAGGGATTCTTAAAGATCAAAAGAAAGGCAAAACTTCAGAACCTAATGGAACTTATGTAGAATTCATCCCCGATTCCGAGATTTTTAAAAAATTCCATTTCCAACCCGAATTTATCTCAAAGCGTTTATGGCACTATGCTTATTTGAATACAGGACTTACTTTAGAAATAAATGGCGAGAAAATTTATTCCGAAAATGGGCTGTTAGACTTATTGAATGCAGAAGTAAAGGAAGATCGTCTCTACGAGCCTTTACATTATTCTGGTAAGATGCTGGAATTCGCATTTTTACACACTCAAAGTTATGGTGAAAGTTATTTCTCATTTGTCAATGGTCAATATACTGCTGATGGCGGTACTCATTTATCTGCATATCGCGAAGGAATTTTAAAAGGTGTCAATGAGTTTGCAAAGAAAAACTTTCAAGGGGTTGACGTTCGAGAAGGTATTGTCGGTACTATTTTAATCAAAATTAAAGATCCAATATTTGAATCGCAAACTAAAAATAAATTAGGCAACACTGACATCCGTGGACCTGTTGTACAAGAAGTTAAAGACGCTGTCGTGACATTGCTTCATAAGCATCCTGAAACGGCCAATCGTCTCATTGAGCGAATTGCATTCAATGAAAAATTGCGCAAAGAGCTCGCTGATGTAAGAAAAGATGCAAAAGAGAAACAAAAGAAAATCTCCTTCAAAATCCCAAAATTACGAGATTCCAAATACCACTTTCAAGATGACTCTGGTTCTGGTGATAAAACCATGATTTTCCTAACTGAGGGAGATTCAGCAAGTGCCTCGATTGTAGCATCGCGAGATCCACTAACGCAGGCGGTTTTTTCATTGCGCGGTAAGCCTCTGAATGTATTTGGAATGAAGTTAGATCAACTTTATAAAAATGAAGAAATGTACAATTTGATGAGTGCTCTAAACGTTGAAGACGACATCAATTTATTGCGATATAATAAAGTCATATTGGCTACAGATGCCGATGTGGATGGAATGCATATCCGTAATTTATTGATTACCTTCTTTCTAACCTATTTTGAAGGACTTGTGCTTAACGGTCATCTTTATATTTTGGAAACACCACTATTTAAGGTGAGAGATAAGATCCAAACATTCTATTGCTATTCAGAAGAAGAAAGAGATAAGGCGATTGCTAAGCTTAAGAAAAATGTCGAAGTAACACGTTTTAAAGGGTTGGGTGAAATTTCTCCAAACGAGTTTAAGCAATTTATTGGAAAAGACATTCGTTTAATACATGTTTCAATCAATGCGTTTTCAGATATTCGATCGACGTTACAATTTTATATGGGTAAGAATACTCCTGAACGCAAACAGTTTATCATGGAAAATCTGATTAATGAAGAAGAAGGCGTCGTTGTTGCATCAACAGCGACTAGTGATGAATAACTATACTTAAGAATTAAGGTTTGAGATGGAAGATATCAAACAGGTAATGCAACACAATTATCTAAAATATGCATCCTATGTCATATTAGATAGAGCTATACCGAATGTCATTGATGGACTGAAGCCCGTTCAGAGGCGCATTCTTTATATTTTGTGGGGAATGCATAACGGAAAATTGCATAAAGTTGCCAATGTCGCGGGTCAAACGATGGCCCTCCACCCGCACGGCGATGCTCCGATCATCGAAGCTCTCGTCAATTTGGCAAACAAAGGCTACCTTCTTGACACGCAAGGAAATTTTGGAAATATCTATACGGGAGATCCGGCCGCTGCCGCTCGTTATATCGAAACGCGTCTTTCTCCTCTTGCCGATGAGACACTATTCAATAAAGACTTAACTCAAACGATCCCATCTTACGACGGACGTCATCAAGAACCAGTTACACTGCCAGCGAAAATCCCTATTGTATTAATGCAAGGTGCCGACGGGATAGCTGTAGGGATGGCAACACACATATTCCCTCATAATTTCATTGAACTTCTTGAAGCCGAAGTCGCTATTTTAGAAGGCGAATCCTTTAATGTATTGCCCGATTTCCCCACCGGTGGAATCATGGATGCTTCGGAATATGATAAAGGTCGCGGAAAAATACGTCTAAGAGCAAAAATCGAAATTCGCGATCCAAAAACCGTTGTAATCACTGAAATTTGTCATGGCACAACGACTGAATCATTGATTCGCTCTATCGATGAGGCTGCTAAGAAAGGCAAAATTAAAATCGAATCGATTAATGACTATACAGCAGATAAAGTAGAAATCGAAATTAAATTACCGCGCGGACAATATGCACAAGACTTGTTAGATGCCTTGTATGCTTATACGGAATGCGAAATTTCACAAAGTTCTCAAATATTAGTAATCAAAGACAATTTCCCCTGGGAACCTACTGTAGATGAAATTTTACATCTACATACTGAAAAATTGCAAGAATATCTAAAAAGAGAATTAGAAATCGAAAGGGATCGTCTCCTAGAAAAAATCTTTGAGAAAAGTCTAGAACAAATATTCATCGAAAACCGTCTTTATAAGCTTATCGAAGAAATTGATAATTACGAAAAAATACATCAAACGATTGCAAAATCGCTCGTTCCATTTCATCCTCAACTCATTCGTGTCCCAACAGTAGATGATAGAGAACGTCTTTTAAGTATTCCTATCAGACGAATTTCACGATTTGATTTAGGAAAAAATGAAGAAGAAGTAGCAGAATGCAATTCACAATTAGAGAAAATTGAGAAAGAACTCAAAAATGTGAAAAAGGTAACGATTCGCTATCTTAATAATTTGATTAAAAAACATGCGAATGATTTTCCACGTAAAACCGAGGTTCAGACGATTCAACGAGTGGACTTAAGAGCTGTTGAAACCAAGAATATTAAAGTTGGATTCGATCCAAATACCGGTTTTGTCGGAACAAAAATCACAAGTACGAATATGATTGAATGCACAAATTTCGATAAGATTTTAGTCATGTATAAAGATGGGACATATAATGTCATCAATATTCCAGAAAAACAATATATCAATAAAGATGGCAATAAAGTTATTTATGTAGGTGTTGCAGATAAGAAAACAGTTATAAGTGTTGTTTACAGAGATCCTGAAACATATTATTGTTACGGAAAGCGTTTTATAATCGATAAATTTATGGTCGATAAAACATATCGTTATTTTGAGGAAGGTGTAAGCTTAGAATTTATTTCCACCGAGCCATCAAATTCCCTTGAACTACAATTTGTTCCAAAAGCTAAGCAAAAAATTGATAAGGTCCAAGTTCAAATTGAGAATATTATGGTAAAGGGAGTAACGGCTAAAGGTAATCGCTTAGCTACTCGTGGGGTTAAAAAAGTCTTGGTTGTAAAACCTAAGTAATAATGCTTCGCGTACATTAGAAATGCAAATCTCCAAAGTTTCGCAACGCGTTTGGAGTGCGAAAGTCCTCTTTCGCTTTGTTATGAAGCGAAATGTCAACATATCTATATTAGTGATTACGCGTAAGAATAAAACTTACTTTTGCTTTCATTGTGCAGGATTATGGCTCACCATTGCCGAAAGATTGAATCGAGCTGCTGAGGGTTTACACCTTTGGAGTGGGTGTCGCTTAAGGTTAATTAAAACAAACACAAAAAAGCACCATAATGATGACCTATCAGGCAATTTATTTCAAATTAAGGTTTCAATAAATGTTGTCTAAAATATAACGCAGAGACGGGGAGACGGGGAGACGCAGAGAAGTTTTGTATATTATAAACTTCTCTGC
>JACDES010000121.1 GCA_013816265.1 Parachlamydiaceae bacterium
CTCCAAACGCTACGCGTAGACTTGACAATAGCTTTTTTGAATGATTCGCGAAGCGTTTGGAGTGCGAAAGTCCTCTTTCGCTTTGTTACGAAGCGCCATATGTGTCTACATGTCTAGATTTGACACCTACCTCCAAAGATCTAGATACTACTGAAGTCCGCTATAACACTCTCAGACTAAAGTCTAAGCTATATATTACTGCTTAATCCAAAATAAAATACTATAGATATAAATCACTAAAATATATGCTGTTTAAAACATTCAAAATGCTAGGAGTAAAATATGACGGTAAGCTCATCGATGTCAATTGGCTCATACATACAGACCACTATCCAGCGCGTGCAAGATAATGATCCCACTCTTACGGAACTTCCTGATGATTTCATTCGTTTGGATAATGAAGACCAAAAAGCCTTTTTTCAAGCCTTAAAAGTGAACCGTTTTATTAAAGAACTTAGGATTATTGGATGGACTTTTCAAGATAACTGTTTAGCATTAGCAAATTATTTGAAAGTAAGTCGTTCTATTACAAAACTTGAGATGCAACATAATAATTATAAAGATCATACGGAATTAGATTATGCGGCACATCGTGTTTTATGCGAAGGATTAAAAGAAAATCGCTCCCTTGTAAGTCTTAGTATAACCCACTCTTTGGATATTGATGCCTTCAAAATATTGTGTAAATGGTTAAATGCAAATAAAAATTTAATTGAACTTTGCGTTAATGTTGATAGGTACAACAAAGAGGATCATGTTTTAGCTTTAGCCAAAGGATTGAAAGAGAATAAAACTCTTATCAAGCTTGGTATACATCATTCTCCCAGTAAAATTTCCCCCAAAACTTGCACGATTTTAGTAAAAGCTATAATGGGAATTCCTTCATTGGAAGAAGTTAATTTACGTTGGTTTAATATTGGTACTGAAGCGTGTGGAATTTTTGCAGAAGCCTTAAAAGCGAATTGTCCTTTAAAAATATTAAATCTCGAACATAATTACCTCACCGCTCAAGATGGCATTGCACTTGCTGAGTCCTTAAAAACTAATAAGGTTTTACAAAAACTTGATGTAAGTCAAAATAGTAGATTCGACGAAACAACGGGTAAAGCCTTTGCCAAAATGTTATTTGTTAATAGAACCCTGAAGAAGTTAAATTTAGAACATGATTTTGACATCATGGATAAAAGGCACGGAATTGGTCCCGATAATGGAATATTTATTTCAGAGTCATTAGAAACAAATAATTCATTGACAGAGCTTAACCTTAGTTGTAATGAGTTTAACTTAGCTGTTTTTAAAGCAATAGGAAAGATGCTAACAATTAATAGCACTTTGTTAATTTTGCATCTCAGAAAAACAAACATGGATAATGAAGGGGCTGAAGAAATAGCCAGGAGGCTTGTAACAAATAAAACATTAAAAGAGATAGATTTATCTAATAATAAAATATCCGGAAAAGGTGGAATTGCAGTAGCAGATTCTTTATTTGAGAATAGTACATTAGAAAAAGTTTCTTTATGTAGTTCAGATTTAGATCACGAAGCTGCAATAGCATTTGCAGAGGTTATAGGAGAAAGAGGAACACTGAAAGAATTGAATTTAATGGGTAATGAAATTGGAACAGAAGCAGAAGTAGAGATTGCAGACGCCCTAGCCAAAAATAGTTCTTTGGAAATATTGGGTTTAGGATTTAGTGGTCAAGCAAAGTATACAGATGGAGTTACTAGAGATAAGACTGCTATTGCACTCGGTAAAGCGTTAGAAGGAAATTGCACATTGACGTCCTTGGACTTAAAAGAAGGTAGCTTTACAATTCATGGGTTAAATGCATTTAATGAAGCATTGAAAGTAAATTGTACATTACAAAAACTAGTTCTATTTAAAAAAAAGCATTACTCATCGGATAAAGAAGCTATAGATATGGATAGTGATGTTGGTAAAAGTATATTAAAAAGATTAAAATTTAATAAATTCCACTCAGATAAACAAAAAAAAGAAAGCTCTAAAAAAGAAGAAAGAAAAGGTGTTGAAAAGGCGCCATCGGTACAAAGTGCACAACAGCAAGTTGCTGCAGCAAGATATTTTGAGAAGGTAGAAAGAAAAGACGATGGTAGTAATGAAAGTAAAGGTGATGGTAAAGGCGAAAGGCGTTTATCTTTAGATGAAGATGATATTGAAAAAATTAAAGCTCTACCGGATGCTGCAGGTGTTAGATCTGCCATGTCGACTGCAAAAGCCCTAGAAAATATCGACTTAAAAGCATTAGAGACTTTAACAGGCCATGCGCAACATCTACAAGAACTATTTGAAAGTTCTGCAAAAGCACATCATAATGATAGTGAAATAGCCTACATTAGTGACAACCTAATACTTGATACCTATTACCGTTATTTTTCAAGACAGCTCACAGGTGTTTGGCTGGCCTGTTTGACGATTAATACTGGATGGGTTAAAAATGCTGAACAATATAACTCCGATTATATTGCAGCAGGTTTGAAGAAAATCGGCGATCACATCCCAGGCATTAGTATAGCGACAAGTATTATCGATGGGGTTGTAGAAACCTGGAATGATCGTGAAAAAAGGATTGGTGTCCAACGAATCGCATTGTTATTTCCTGATCTTGAGACCGCATTTAAAGAACTAAGTACTCTTGTTAGACAATTAACTCTATCTCAAAAAGAGGCCCTCAAAAAACTTCCCGCAAAACCAAAAAGATTAGGAGCCAAAATAAAAGAAGGCTTAAAAGATATCAAAGCAGCGATTTTAGCTGATGACATTGATGATCCAGCCAAACGCAAAGCTGTTGATGATTGCTCTATTCTTCTGACAGCAATCAAGGAAGGGAAATACAACCCAAAGCAAGCTGTCGCAAGCCTTTTAACCGTTATCATGGGGACTGGTTTTGTTTATAGTTCACCTGTTTCGATAACTGAATCAACAGCTACCTCAGGTGAATCAACTCAAATGATAGCCGTTTCAGCTGATATAGTTAGGTCTTCTGTTGGCGCTGGCGGTCAATCATTAGGAATGGGTGATATGCATACTAGAATGCAACAAATGGAGGAAAGAGTTAAGCTAGCAGAAAAAAGTGCAAGAGATGCTGACGATAGAGCGCGTCGCGCTGAGGAATTGGCTAAAAAAAATGGAGGATCAGTTGAGGTGCCGGGAGGACATTCTGCGATGGCTTTAGCAAGTCCACATAGTAAAGATTCTTCACAATCATTTGAAGAGATTCATAAGAGATTGGCAACAACTGAAAAACAGGTAGGAACTCTTACACAAGCAGCACAAGAACATCAAGATCGCGTGAAGAGATTAGAAGAACCGAAGAAGGCAACAAAAGGAACAGCTCCAAAAAAAGAAGAGACTTGTTCAATAATGTAGCTCAGGCTATACCCCCATCTGGGGGTATAGCAAAACGTAAACATGCTATCAAACTGATAACGTCGTTTTTGTGTTTTTAATCAATTCTTTTATGTTAATAAAGAAAAATTCTGATGTCGCCAAGCTTCATAAACGCCAATTCCAACAGAAGTAGCTAAATTGAGGCAGCGAACACCTGGAATCATCGGGATGGTAACAAATCGATCTGGCCATTTGTCTAAATATTTATTAGGTAAGCCTGAGGTCTCCGATCCAAAAATCAGGATGCTATCTTTTTGATAATCTACATCGGTATATAACTTCGAAGTTTTGCTAGAGAAAAAATAAAATGATTGGAGACTATTTTCAAGATAGCTATCAAGATCATCAATAATTGTGACATCAACCCCTTCCCAATAGTCCAGACCTGCTCTTTTGAGCCAGCGATCATGCGTACTGAAACCCAATGGCGCCACCATAGTCAGGCTGCAGCCAGTAACAGCGCAAGTTCGTACAATATTACCAGCATTTTGTGGAATTTGTGGTTGATAGAGAATGACTTTCATTGGATATAAATCCGTGTTTATTTGTTTATTTTTAGGCCTGAAGGGCCTGTACGAAATAGCCAAGAATGCAGCAAAGCGTTAAACCAAACATCAATAGCATCCAAAGCGTCAATTGTAGACATGTTGACAAATATGGCGCTTCATAACAAAGCGAAAGAGGACTTTCGCACTCCAAACGCTACGCGAAACTTTGGAAATTTGTAGTATAAATATTTCTTAAAGCTACGCAAAGCGTTTGGAGTGCGAAAGTCCTCTTTCGCTTTATTATGAAGCGCCATATTTGTCTGTATGCCAAGATTTGACGCTTACCTCCAAAGGTTTGGATGCTATTGATGTTTAGCTAATTAACGCTATTCAAAGTTTCTTTCATTCTGAAAGTAATCATATCTCGTCAAATATAAAAAAAAAACTCCGAAGGGATTCCCTTCGGAGTAAAGTGGACTCATTGAATGAGAAGATTACTTTGTAGCAGGCTTAACTTGTTCAATTTTAGGTGAACTAGGTGTGCTTGTGCTCGGAGTAACAGTCTTTTTAGCTTCATCAGTTTTTTTTGTAGCTGCATTATCTTCATCATCTTCGTCATCAGCATAGAAATCTTCATCGTCTTCGGTTGAAGATGCATCCGCGCCTGCTTTTTCATCATCAGAATGTGCTTTTACGAGTTCGATTTCAAATATTAGCAATTCGTTTGGTGGCAATTGGCCTGTTGTTCCATAACCGAGATCTGGGTGAACGAATAAACGACGTTTTTCGCCTTCTTTCATTCCAACAATCCCTTTGCTAAATCCAGGAATTGTTTGATCTAAAGGAATTGTAATTGGGGCTCCCATTTCTTCAGAAGAACCAAATACTGTTCCATCTTGGTATTTACCAGAATAATGAATTTTTGGAGAAGAGTGTGCTTCAACAACAGGTCCAGTTCCTTCTTTTTGAATTTGGTATTGAAGTTTACCTGGTACAACTTCTACTACTCCAGTAACTTTCGCATTTTTTGTCATATAGTCATTTGCAGACTTTAAGTTAGTTTCTGACATTTCTTTGAAAGCTCTTTCTTGAACAGCTGCCATCATTTCTTCATATTCTTTTTCTGTTAGAGGTGATGCCTTACCTTCTGCTCCTTCACGAATACCTTTAATTAGGCTTTCCATATCAAACTTTAAGCCAGGTGATTGAAGATTGCGGCCGATGAAATTACCAAATGCTTCAGAAAGCTTTGTCATATCAATAGGTTGATCTGCTTTAGGTTGATCTGCATTCTTCTCTGATGTCGCTGCTTTTTCAGCTTGCATATAAGAGTTAGACTTATCTTGTGAACTCATCATCTTATCATCTGCTTGTGCTTGGAAGCAGCTTAAGATAATTCCGAAACTCGTTATTGCCATTAATCTTGTGTTTTTTAACATAAAAGTTGACCTCCGTTATAAATATTGTATACTTTAGGTGATTCTAAAATTAAGTCCAAGAAAATTCCGTGTCTGTGCTTGCAATATGTAATTCTTTTAATTGCTTTGGATCCACATGTGATGGACATTCCATCATTAGGTCACTGGCTTTCTGTGTTTTAGGGAACGCTATCACGTCTCTGATATTATCTGTCTGAGTTAAGATCATCACAAGGCGATCGAGGCCTAATGCAATCCCCAAATGAGGAGGAGTTCCATAACTCAATGCCTCTAAGAAAAATCCAAATCGCTCTTCTAATTCCTTTGGAGCTAAGTTCAAACATTCAAAAATCTTTTGTTGCAACTCACTATTGTGAATTCTTTGTGAACCTCCACCAATCTCATAACCATTTAAGACGATGTCATAACCTGACGATCTCATTTTAAGTGGTTCTGTATCAATAAGATGTAGGTCTTCGAGATTGGGCGATGTGAAAGGATGGTGTTCGCTTTGAAGACGCTTTTCATCTTCATCCCAGTTGAATAAAGGAAAGTCTGTTACCCATAGGAACTCGTATCTATTTGGATCGACCAATTGTCGATCACGCGCAATTTTACGTCTAAGGTGGTCTAGCGCTTGATTGGTCCTTGCAGGTGCGTCAGCAATAAAAAATATAAGATCGCCTTCTTCAACATTCAAAATTTTGATCAACAGCTTTTGTATGTCATCAGAGAAAAATTTGACGATGCTAGAGTTTAAAGCACCTTCTTGCATTTTCATCCAAGCAAGACCTTTAACGCCAAGTCGACCGACAAATTCTGTATATTCATCGATGGTGCGGCGGGAAATGTCTGCTCCGCCTTTTACGCACAATCCTTTTACGGTGCCGCCTTCACGCAACTGATCTAAAAATACTGTGAAATCGGATTGTTTAGCCACTTCGTCGATGCAATGAAGTTCCATTCCAAAACGTAGATCGGGTCTATCACATCCATATTTTTCCATGCAAATTTTATGTGATAGGCGTCTGAACGGGGTTGTTATATCTCGATTTTGACAGGCTTTAAAAATGTTTTTAAGAAGCCCTTCAATAATAGACATGATATCTTCAGGTTTTCCAAAACTCATTTCCATATCGATTTGAGTAAATTCGGGCTGTCGATCAGCTCTCAGATCTTCATCTCGAAAGCATTGAGCGATTTGAAAATAACGATCCATGCCGGAGACCATTAGAAGTTGCTTAAATATCTGAGGAGATTGTGGCAAGGCATAAAAAGTACCGGGATGTACTCGTGAAGGTACTAGATAGTCCCTAGCTCCTTCTGGTGTCGATTTAGCTAGTATTGGTGTGGCGATTTCTAAAAATCCTTGTTGATCAAGAAAGTGTCTTGTTGTGATCATGACTTTATGTCTTACCACAAGCTTCTTTGTAACATCCCCACGACGCATATCGAGATAGCGGTATTTCAAACGAAGTTCTTCGTTAACTTCGATATTATCATCTGAAATTGAAAATGGAGGTGTTTTAGCTTGGGATAGTACCTCGATATCATCGACACGCACTTCAATGTCGCCGGTGTCAAGTTTTGAATTTGTCATACCCTCTTGACGGTTGATGACAATACCTTTGATAGCGATAACCCATTCTGAACGTGATTTTTCGGCAATGGAGTGAGCTTTTGGATTTTTGACGGGATCGAAAACAATTTGAGTGAGTCCAAAGCGGTCACGTAAATCAATGAAAATCAATCCTCCGTGATCTCGTCTTCTGTGGACCCATCCGGATAAGGTGATGGTCTTATTGACATCTTCTTTACGTAATGCTCCACAATTGTGTGTACGGCGATAATCTAACATGGTTTAGTTTTCCACTTTTTTCTTCATTTTCTCAATGCTTTCATGAAATTTTTCTGTCATTTGCTTTGTTTGTTCTAAAGTATTCTTTAATTTATCTAAAAAGAATTGGGCTTCTTCATTACCATGAAAGGGAACTAATAGTTCATGCCAATTTTTCAAAAAGGAATCACTTTTATGATCTAGTCGCAAAATATCGCTCATGTGTGGCAATGATATTTTGATTTTTCTACCTGTTGCCATCTCTTTGAGCTCGACTTCTTTATTAGCAATTTCCTGATCTCCAATGACGGCAACATAGGTGGCTTGAAGTTGATCGGCATATTGCATAATTTTGCCAAGCTTTCGATTGCTAAAGTCCATTTGAGCAGGGACGCCATTTTTTCTGAGGTCATGAAGGAGTCTGAAACAAACATTTTTTGAATCATCACCCAATGCAATAAGAAAAATAGTCGGATGATTTTGTTTCGGCAGGGTCACATTTTGGTTGATCATGGTTTGGATGATACGTTCGATGCCGGTACCAAAACCGATAGAAGGAAGATCGGGTCCCCCTAGGTTGTGTACAAGACCATCATAACGACCTCCGCCACCGATGCTGTTCTGAGCACCGAGTTCTCCAGCGACAACTTCAAATACTGTTTTATTGTAGTAGTCTAATCCGCGGACGAGTAATGGATTTACCTTGTATGGGATGTCGAGCAAATGTAAATAGAATTTTACAGATTCGAAATGATCTTTGTCTTCTGGGCTTAAAAAATCTAGAATGACAGGAGCGTTTGCGACTATTTTTTGATCGTTAGGATCTTTTGAATCGAGGATTCGTAGAGGATTATTTTCGAAGCGATTTTGGCTATCTTCAGATAAATCTTTTAGATGAGGTTGAAGATAGTCTTTAAGAGCTGTTCTGAAAGCTAGACGGCTTGCAGCATCACCGATAGAATTGATATATAAAGTGAGATTTCTTAAACCCAAACGATGATAGAGGGTGTAAAGAAGGTCTATTAGTTCAGCATCTTGTTCCGGAGAGCTGTTTCCGATGACTTCGGTACCAAATTGGTGGTGCTGACGGTAGCGACCGGCTTGCGCGCGTTCATAGCGAAACATTGGAGCAATATAAAAGAGTTTGGTTACCGGGCTTGTATTCGCCATATTATTTTCGATAAAGGAACGTATGACGGGCGCAGTGCCTTCGGGACGTAATGATAAGGAACGACCGCCTTTATCGTCGAAGGTATACATTTCTTTTGAAACGATGTCTGTGGATTCACCGACGCTACGTTGGAAGAGTTCTGTTCGTTCAAAAAGAGGAGTTCGAATTTCTTGGTATCCATAATCGATTGCCGTTTCGCGAATGATCTGTTCCACATGATCCCAGAGATAGGAGCTTTTCCATTTATCTTGAGAGTTATCAGGAATGATATCAAAAACGCCGGGTGGAATGGGATATTTCATGGAGAGCCTCTTTGTTAACTAATTTATTTAATCTAGTTTGGAGAAATTATAATTCTGGTGAGTATAAAGTGTAAAGATAGAAATAGAGTTTTGTTTATTTTGTGATACGGATTCGGATTTACTAGATGCTTCGGATGAGCTTATGCATTAAGCTAAGCTTTTGGTTGGCGCTAACTAGTTAAGTACCAATAGTATCCACACCTATGAGTGCGAGGCGGTTGAGGCTAGGAAAAAAATGATTTAAATCTAGAACTCACTTCGTTAGCTCGGTAGAGCGTCTGTTCAAAGCCCAATGC